>CBDVBC010000010.1:0-12823 GCA_965372125.1 Candidatus Hermodarchaeota archaeon
ACAACTATGGAATTCTAATATGTACTTAACACCCGAAGCCATGGAGTTATTGGTTGATTTAATAGATTTCTGGTTACCAGACATGAAATATTTCTCAAACATCTGCGCCAATCGGATTTCAGATGTGGAAAATTACATCGAGATAGTGGCCAGAAACATACGAATGGCTTATGATAACGGTTCAAAAGAAATGATAATTCGCGTTCTTGTGTTACCTAACCATATGGAGTGTTGCGTCAAGCCAATTCTAGAGTGGATAGCAGATAACACTCCAAATTCACTAGTAAATATAATGGCACAGTACAGACCAGAATTCCGTGTAAAGAGACACCCTGACGATTACAGGGATATTAGTCGGAGAGTAACGAGAGAAGAAATGCAATACGCCTATTCTCTTGCTGAACAGCTTGGACTAGAATTTCGTTCCGTAAGCTAATCTGTAATTGTGGGGTTTTTGAATACAGATGCGATGTCAATGATGTTGACATATGCAGTTAGATATCGGATCTATTACCAAGTATGTAAAGTGTGAACCGTATAAACCCGAACCAAGTGAAGTCCACTCGCTTACTAATCTTCTTGACCTCTGGTTACCACCGATTCTACCAAAGGTTGTTAAAGAAGACTTTCTAGAGTTCTTTTCTAAGAAAATCACAGGGCAAATTGATTGGCTTCGCTGCTGCATAGATACCTCCTTCACCTCCTACAAAGTTCCCTTTGGGATTGGTGGATATCGTGGAATTGCCGACTTCATCTTCTGGGACGATAGTTTAAGTGGACGTTTCCTTGACCGTATTTTACCGCTACTCCACTCGATTGCTAGTTGCTCAAATAACACACTCACCGTTGAGCAATTTGTGGCCATAGTTACAGACGTATGCCAATGGGCGAATTTCCCATTAACACATCTCGATATTGGAATTATAACAACCGTCAAACGAATGCCATCAATTAACGCTCCTTCACTTGCTAGATTACTCCAGACGCCTTACAGGAAAACGCGTACTAGGTGGAAACGACTTAGGCAATTGAATATTCTCCGCATTACTGCAATACCTAATTATCGTAGCATAGGATTACAACCGGTTGTTGTTGAACTTCGCGATACACGTCGTGAAATCACAAGTCCCTATCTCATCTCGAAACTTAAATTAACGGGAAAAAGTAAACTCGCGTTGTACGTTATGGCAGTTCCCGAAGGCAAACTGAGTATGTTAGGGCGAAGCCTTGAACGCCAGGTGGGAACAACTTATTCCATTTATCTTGTAAGAAGCCGTGGACATTTCATTTCATTTACTCATTATCAACCAAGAAGATGGAATATTGATTGGAGAAAACTCTTCATTGGAGCGCACTTGTTGCACAGCGAATATGAAATCGATGCTGAATCGGAACTGTACGATCAGAAACAATCACCTTTTCGTCCGTATGTCTTAGACGAGAGAGATAAGCAATTAATCCCCCTTTTAATGTCCGACGCTCGAGTCAAACTGGAACTTCTAGCAAGCAGATTAGGTATGAGTCTTTCACAGATTAGCCGACGGAGATCTAAGCTTACCCAGCTTGGTGTTATTCGTCTTGAAACTGTAATGCGGAGAGTAGGATTAATTGAGGACATTGTTCTAAGAGTAGATGAGGAAAATCCAAGACTTCTAGGTATCGTAAGGGAATTACCTCAGACATGGGTTACCCAACTCACAGAGTTAAGAACAGGTAAACGTCAAAGTTTAATTTATTCGACATTACCCGCCGGATCCTTTGTGATGATGAGATATTACCTGTTGCGGTACTTCCAAAGCAAACCCGATATTCTCATTTGTGACCCGGAGAGTGGAGGATGGCCCCTATCATTTGAGAACTATGACATTGAACAAGGACGCTGGGTTTGGCAAGAACCGATAGTAACGGAAGAAGCGAATAGCGCACTACAGCTAGGAGGTACTTTGAAGTCCTTCGAAAAGAGTCAGGAAATTAGGAGAGAGTCCTAGATATGCGAATTCTCCTAGTTGCTCTGCTCATCACAACAGTTTTTGGATATACAATTCCGACCCCCACCGCATATCTAAATGCCTTTAGAGGTACTGAACACGAAATCGTTGTAAGACTGGAAACCCCCTCGGGTACACCTGTTAATAATGCAACTCTATACCTCTTTCACGAAGTACAAAATATTCTCTTAGATACATCCCTGACAAATATTACAGGTTATGCCACATTTCTATGGCAGATTCCCCTTTCTCACGATTTAGGTACAACTTTTTTAAATGCCACGTTTCTTGGAGAACCAGAAAGATTTCTTTTACCAAGTTATCTCTCTATACCAATCACAATCTATTCACAGATGCAAATGACAATAGAGATTGTAGACAATAATGGATACCCTATTGAAGCGACTGTACACCCCAATCAGAATCTGGTATTCATTGTTTTTCTTAAGGATGATAACTCCAACCCACTTGCTGGATTTACAGTTTGTTTTCTCAATGATGAAGACGATTTATTTGCAGAAGGAGTGACATCTGATAACGGATCGATTACCTTCAACTATCAAGTTAACTCGGGACTCAACTCGTTTGTAGAATTCAAGGTGAGGAGTCTAAACCAGGGTTATTTTAATGCTTGTGAGGAAATGTTATACTTTCCCGTTGAAAACAGTACAACTAGATTCACAAACCTACCATCATTCTTACAAGTAAATGGCCAATGTTTTCTAGCTGGGTATCTTCGTCACCAATATGGAGCCGGAATAAATGGAGCACGAATACATTTACTGCTAGACGGTAGTTCAGAGCTTACTGAAGGATATACAAATCAGGAAGGCTTTTTTCATTTTAATCTCTCCCAGTATCAGAACCAACTTGGTTCAGGTCATTTCATAGTAGCTAATTTTGAAGGGAGTGATGTTTACCAATCCGCTCAAGCTATTGTCGGTCTAGTTCCAACATCAACACCTACTCCATTTACTCAGAAGGTTGGACTTGTTTCCCCTGTAAATCTGACAATTTTAGCCTTTCAGCTCCAGATTGTCACTTTTAGTTGTCTCGCTTTAGGTTCAACGATTGCTGTAGTCAGGATTAGACGTACTACACGAAATATAGTATCACACTAGACGCCTCAAGGAAGCCCCGTCCCTTTAGGGTAGGGGGGAACCGAAGCATTTTATGTTTAAAAAGGCTAAAAGTGTGAGGAGCTGCCCTGCCCGTGGCCACAATCCCACACCTCCTTCTCCAGACACGGTGGCGGCGACCGCAACGCTTAAAATAAAACCAAATCCGGGGCAGCCCCAGAAACCCCGACCCCTCAGAGGAAGAAACAGAGGGGTCTACAGGGAATGCCAAGGATGCGCCCCCAATCGAGCCACCATCGTCTGAAGTAAGATGGGAATACTACAAGAAAGACCGACGATGAGACCGTAATCCTAGTGGTTGTTGCCCTTTCCGCCTGGGGCCCACAATGACGGCGGCTGCTGAATACGGAGTGATGGACCACACCTGCCCTGGGTATGCCCTCGCCGGAGAACACTAAGCGAAAAACAGGTGATTTCTGGATGGGTGTCTGAAAGCCTTTTGGGCAGGGCGGAGTACAGTCATTGTTAGAAAAGTTAAAGAAATACAAACGAAGCAGGCTATTACTTGAGGTATCTTAAGATGTCAGAATACTGGATGTGGACTGAAAAATACCGACCGCAAACGCTAGATGATATTGTAAACCAGGCACCAATCATCGAACGCCTAAGAGGCTTTCTAGCTGAGCGAACTTTACCACATCTCTTATTCTCAGGTCCAGCAGGTACAGGAAAAACAACAGCGATTCTCGCTTTTGCGCGAGAGTTATTTGGAGAGTGGCTTCAGGGAAACTTTCTAGAATTAAATGCCTCAGATGAACGTGGTATTGGAGTGGTCCGAACACGCGTTAAGGAATTCGCACGCACAAAGCCACTAGGAAATGCACCTTTCAAAATAATCTCGTTAGACGAGGCAGATCAACTAACCCGAGATGCACAACACGCTCTTCGTCGGACAATGGAGCGCTACGTCACAAGCTGTCGGTTCTGTCTGATTTGTAATTATTCCAGCAGAATTATTGAACCAATACAATCAAGGTGTGCTATCTTTCGTTTCCCTCGCTTGGACAAGGACCATATTGTGCGGCGAGTAAAACACATTGCAAAACAAGAAGGAGTATTATTATCCGAAGAAGGAATTCAATCGATATTATATGTCTCTTCAGGCGACCTCCGAAAGGCGATTAATATCCTTCAAGCAGCCTCGGTTACACAAAAAGAGGTCAATGCTGATGCTGTGTATGCAATTACCGGCAAGGCACAACCTCAAGATATCAGTACAATGGTTCATTCTGCATTGAATGGTAGATTTCTGGAAGCACAGGAGAGATTACGGAACCTTCTCATCTGGCAAGGTCTTTCAGGGACCGATATAATACGCCAGATTCATCGTGAAGTTTTAAATCTAGGTGTTAATGAAAAAATAAAAATCAAGCTTATTGATATTGTTGGCGAGACAGAGTATCGACTAACAGTAGGGGCGGATCCAGAGATTCAGTTGAGCTATATACTAGCCAAGTTTGGTTCAATAGGCGTGTAAAAAGGCAGGAAGAAAATTTGAGCGAACAACCATGGACTGAAAAATACAAACCCCAGAAGATTAGTGATCTCATCGAAAATATAACGGCTATTGGGATTCTACATAACTGGCTGAAAAACTGGCCTAGTAGTGCTTCCCGTCAAGGAAGAGCGCTTCTCGTACACGGACCTGCTGGAGCAGGTAAAACCGTTGCTGTCTACGTAATCGCTTCAGAATTAGGTTTCGAAGTAACTGAAATCAACGCTAGTGATAAGAGAAGCAAAAAAATGATTGTGGAATTGCTAAAGACAGCTACTACGAGTGGTTCGCTTTTCAGCAAGAGGGGAAGAGTAATACTTGTTGATGAACTAGAAGGACTTAGTGGGAGAGAGGACCGGGGAGCGGCAAAAGCATTAGTGAAAATCATCCAAGGAACGCGTGTACCTGTGATTCTAGTCGTTAATGATATAGAAATTCAAAAAATAAGACCATTAAAGAAGTTTTGCCGCCTTGTGGAATTCCAACCTTTGACTGAGAAAGGGTTAATTAAACAGCTAAGAAAGATTTGTACAGAGGAACAGATAGAATGCGATGACGAGGCCCTCGAGCATATTGCTAGACTTTCTCGTGGGGATATTAGAGCTGCGATCAATGATTTACAAAGTGTTGTTACAAGAGGAGGTGCCGCTACAAATGAAGCAGCACTACGAGTGTTGAAATGGAGAGACCGTGCATTAGAAGTGGAGGAGACCCTTGACCAAATCTTCTATGCTAAGAATTGGAACAATGCAGCTAGTACAATGCAGAAAACAGATATTGCTCCCGATGAATTACTGCGATGGATAAGCACAAACATCTCCCTAATCTATCATGATACTGGACAACTATCAAAGGCATTCCATTGGCTATCTCGCTCATCTATTTTCTCACGAAGAATCCGCCAAACACAAAACTGGAAGCTACTTCCCTACACCAAGGAATTAATGTGTATTACTGGATCCATCATTGATGGTGAACCAGCACCACGACCCCAGAAGTATAGGTTTCCTGAATGGATTCTGCAAATGGGGCGGTCAAAATTTATGCGTCAGAAGCGGAAAGAAATAGGTCTAGTTCTTGCACCACACGTTCATACTTCTTGGAGAAAAGCTTACCATGAATATGTAATAGTTCTTCATTCATTGCTAAAGCATAGTATAACTAGGGATGTCGTAATCAAAGAACTAGAATTATCTGAGGGTATAGTGAAATTTATCCTTCAGATGAAATCCACTTAACAACACCTTGTTAAATGCCCAGAGTGGATGCGGACACGTTTTTTATTCAGACTTTTCCCATAGTTCGATGAACCGCTTAAGCGCAAGTGCCCTGAGATTCTCCACTTTATATCTGTAGATTTTGATGCGGCCAAATGTTTTTTCCTGAACGATTTTTGCGCGTTCAAGAAACTGTAAATGTTTCCGAGTAGTGCTATGGTTTAGCCGTGTTCGTCGCGCAATCTCGGAGATGTTCAGCTCACCACATTCAACGAGAAGACGGATTATCTTGATTCGCCCGCGGGAAGAGAAAAGCAAGTCCACTGAAACTGATTGGCTGGTTACTGATTGTTCAATAAGAGTAGTGCCTTGGCTACTAATCATAATCAACCTCTCCTCGATTTACTTCTCAAATGTAATTCCAGCTCCCGTTCCAACAAAGCAGCTGGAATATCAGGAAGACCAATCAGAGTAGTTCTTCCTCGTTGTCCTACTCCAGAGATTTTAGTTGTAAGGATACCTTGTCCGACAAGATCTTGGAGATACGACCACACTTGCGTGTGTAATCGGTTATTTTGATTGTACTCTTCGCAGACAAGACAGTAACGTTCTTCTAGCGCACCAGTGGTGATGTAGGCGCGCTCTGAGTCTTTTAGTAGCCTACAGGCTGCAAGGAGAAGGAGTTTCTGGTGTATAGGCAAATCAAACAATACTTCTTTCCGTATCTCAGGTGTTATGAATGCCTTGGCACTCCGCACATGTTCAGGAGAAACACGGAGAATGCCCTTTTCATCGGCAGCTTTCCCTGCACTATAAAGGAGTTCCAGTGCATAACGCGCATCGCCAATGGATCCGACAATATCAGCAATTAAGTCAATAGTACTAGGGAGAACTACTCCGTCAAGGAATGCTTCATTTACTCGGGAAACCAAGATATCTCGAAGCTGGGTGGAATTGTAACGATTGAAGAGAAGTTTGTTTTTCTGAAAAGTACTCCAAGTACTCGGATCAAGAAAACCACCGAATAAGGGATCACGACTAATACCTATCAACGAAATTCGTTGATAAGCATTTAGTTGGTCGTCAACTGTTCGAGATAATATGTAGAGGATTTCGCCTCCGCGTCGTTTTAGAAAAACCCCGAGTTCATCTAAAGTAATGAGGAGATACAGGTTCTTCGAATCTATAATATCTAGTATAATCTCTAGAAGCTCTTGTGTGGCCAAGCCTCGACGAGGGATTCCTGCTTGAAGAGCTGAGAGAATTCTATTTAAAATCATGTATTCGGTTCTTTCGCGTCGACTATTGATGTGAATATAGACCAGTTTCAATCCGTGTCCTTGGGCAACTTCTGTAAACAATTGCCCAAATAACTTGGTTACAGAAGTCTTGCCAGAACCGACATCACCGACAATCAATACCTTCTGCGAGAACCTACCCGGTACCTCGACAACCCCCCTGAATAGTTGAGTCAATTTCCGCAAGTGTTCTTCACGATGAGGAAGAGTGGGAGGAACATAATCAATAGAAAGTTTTGATTCATTGAGGAAGACAGAAGGACGTTGTAGTTCCTGACGTATAATCTCCATAAGGTGCTCCATCCTAGCTCTACAAGGATAAGACACGGATTTAAGAACGGACGGGGGTGCTGATAACTGATAGGGTAAATATCCGAGTCGGGTTCTCCCTAATATATCCGTAATGAGGTCACATGCGAACCTTTTTGAGGGAATAGAGTATTCGCATTCGAAGATATTCGCCAAGTACCGCCAAGGCATAACTTGCTAAACGCGAATTGTCACATTGATTAGACCTACATCTTCGCAATTGGATTACATTAAGAGTTCTGGTTAACGTAACGAACACATCATGATAATAGCGAGAGGTCAATGAGACTTTATCCTCTGTTACGAGGATTTTTTCATCTAGGGACACTTTTCCCTCCCACCCTTCAATACAAAAAAGAATGAAGGCAATAATCGCTGCTAAACCAGTAACAGCATATACAACCTCTATTGATAACACTGGTTTTTGTGCTCCTAGAACGAATTGTAATTCAAATGTAGAAAATCCTATGGCAACAACCGATAGTAGGCATAAACTGAATATTACACGTATCCTTCGGCGAACGTATACGTCTTTGATTATTGTATCAATAAACAACAATTCGCCAATTAGGGGTAAAAGAATATACAAGAGAGTCGCTCTAATCCGAGGAAACGCCTTTGAAGTGAACATCTAGTATAATACATACAATAAAAACAGCTTTATAGCATTCGATATGGTCTATTTTGTTGCCTGAGAAGCTCACTGGTGATGATATGTCCGATCTTTGGTGGCCGCAGTTTGTTCGAAAACCGCGTTTAACATTAAGAGTTCCACATATTCGTGAAATAAGTATGCCATCAAAATGGATTTTCTTTTTTATCATCCTTGGTGTTTACTACTTTGTCGTTAGTGGGAGCTTCTACACATTAACAACTACAAACATTCAGACACTTGGTTCCGCCCCCGGAGGAGGCGTTAGCCTGCTTGCTATTGGAATTCATCGTCAATACGTTATTGAAGGCGTTGTGGGTGGTATGTTTTATTTTGTTGGATTTCTAGGCTTTTATTTCGCCTATCAGAGTACTCGACACATTTATCGTCCACGTTATGCACAAATGATGCTAGCAATTGGTTGGGCCCTTATTTTCCTATCATTCCTTGCATGCCAATGGTTAGTTGCTATGAAACTCTGGCCAAGTCTCTTTGACTAACTTGGTGCCGATTACACTACCAAGGTACCTGCTTCAATTTCAACAAGTACCCTACTACATTAGCCAGTAAATGAATAAGTGGTGTCACTAACAAAAGAAACCCAATGAAGATTAAGGGTAGCGGATTCAGTAACATTCCTAGAAGAAGGGCCACAACGAGAAAATCTAATTGATCAAGAACTGGAGCTGTATTTCCCCGTGAGATGTTTAATCTGCGTTTAGTGAACGACCCAATCAAATCACCGATAAGCGCACCGAACGCAACTAAGAATCCTTGTAGAATTGTAACGAGAACAATAGGGTATAACTCGAGCGGTAAAATAAGATGTTGTTCGATTATGTCTAATAGAACCGGAGCAGTTAGATACTGAAGACAACCAACACATACCCCCGACACCACACCAATAATGAACCCCTCCCAGCTTTTACCAGGACCTAACACTGGACGGCCATCTCTAAAGAGCCGCCCCCCGTCTATTGGATGACGATTTCTAACAACCTTTGAAAAAACAGCAAACCCGTTTGCTACATATGCTGGGAGAATATACCAAAAGGAAAGAAGAAACAAAATCGGAGTATACATTTTTAAACCTCTATTTACCCAAAACCGTAATCGTTTAGTTTTACTATGAATTCAATGGGAGTGTTGGCTTTTCTTGTAAGTAGCTTAAAATCTCTGTGACCCCTTGATTCTGCTTTCTTGATTCGAATTGTGGTTGTGCACCAGAATGAGATAATTGAATTAGCCGTTGGGCAAAAGCCATCTAGACTTTCAATATCTCCACGAACTTGATTTACTAATATTACAGTGAGATTGTGACGCTTTGCAATGCTAGCGATTACACCTAATTGTCGGTTTAATAACCGACTCAGCAAAATATTCTCGGAGAAATCACCTAATTCTTTCCGATATAATGATACGATTGTATCAACCACTAGTAGACGAGTATTAGGTGGACGAATTGTATCAAACAAGTCGAAGAATTCTCCTTGTTTTGAGAATTCTGTAGGCGATGTTATGAATATACGAGGAGCAACAAGATCAAAATCACTTGAAACCATTTGTTGAAATCGGTTAAGTGAAAAGGCCCCGCCAATATTGACGTAAATAATTCGGAATTTTCGTCGAGCAGCATTAATCGTATATTGCATAGCCAGAGTGGTTTTCCCAGCCCCTGAAGGACCATATATTTGTACAATCTCACCTGCTATCAATCCCCCTTCCGTTGCTTCATCCAACAGAGTACACCCAGATTTAAATCGTGTTTCCGTTGGCATTTGACCCGCATCCTTCTCTGTACAAGTTCACTAAATGCTCTGAATTTAGCTATACAGTACCATCTAATTCGATGATCCGAAAAATGTGTCGAGATGATTGAATAGTAATCCATCCACATCACCCACTTTAACTAACTCTTCACTAATCCGGGCAGGCAGGAACCTATTGCAGTAAGATGTAATATAGCGATCGTCTAAAAAGACAATTGCTCCCCTATCATCTAATCTACGAACTGATCTTCCAGCCGCCTGTGAAGCACTACGCAAAGCAGGTAGAACATACCCGTAATCCCGTCCTTTAGTGGGAAACTGCTGTTCGAAATATTGGATGCGTACCTTCTCACGTGGACCCGGTCTAGCATATGGAACACCCACAACCACTACTGACTCCATTTCATGACCAGGGTAATCTTCACCTTCACTATTTCTCCCACTTAGCACTCCTAACAGCAAAGCGCCTTCATCAGCTTTAGCCTTAAACTCTTTGACAAGCTTATCATTCTTGCTTGATGAGAGGCCAGGTCTTTCATGGAATAATTGCTTATTAATTAGAGCTTCTAGACCGTTGGCTAGAAGAGCGTGCAAAATGGAATAGGAAGGAACAAATACACCAACGTTATGAGGAGTCGCTCGACTAACTTCACTTATTCTTTCTGCGATTTTACGAAACATGCTTGGCTTTCGGTGCTTCATAGCGGTTGTGACACCTAAACTAACTAGACAAAGAGCCTGATTCCTTGAGAAAGGAGAGGGCAATTGAAGTATTTCCGTTTCCTCAGGGAGTCCCACCAAATCAATGTGTGCTCTAATTGGTTGTAATGTACCAGAGAAGTGAATTGAAGAATAACAACCATTTAGAATGGGACGAGTCGCCCATCTTGGGTCCAAGGCAACTAACTCGAGATGAATGTTCATAGGATTTGGCTTGTACCTCACTATGAAATGAGCAGCATCAGGACGCTGTTGTGATATACACCATCGTAAAAAGAAGCCCCCCGTTAAATGAATATAACTAATGGGAGATTTCCCCTCCATTAACAGTTGGTTAGCAAGACGTTCACCAACATTCACCATTTCACCTGCGAAATCCGACAAGCTATGTATTCTAACAAGTTTAGTTATCTGTTCATTGAATGAAGAGGGATCCAAGAGTAGTTCGGTTTCCCCTACACCCTGTAGATAATCTTCTATAACATGTTCAATAACTACCCCGAACCTCCTAACAGAGTCCAACCCGTAACGTTGTGCCTCCAAGATAGTTTGTTGGATTGTATGTAACGATAACCTAGTGGAGGCTAGTTCAACAGCAATTCTTGGTAGATTGTGAACCTCGTCTAGAATTAACACAACACGTGAGAGGGGTTTACCAAAGGCGGTAAAGAATACTGAACTAATTTCGGGGTCGAAAATCTGGAAATAAGTAGTTGCTACAAGCGTCGCATTTGGAAGGACTAACTTAGCTACTTCGTACGGACAAACTTGATTCTGTTGACAGACACTTCGTAGTTCCAGGCCTTTGTATGGTCTTCTACAGAGTTTCAAGGCGAACCATTCATCACCTCTCATCTTTCTTACTAAATTCTGGTAATATTGACATCGTCCCGTTCGCTTCAACTGGCTGCACACAAATGTTGCTAGACGTGCAGAAGAAGTGTATTTAGTTACTAGATGGTTTAGACACGACGACATCCTACCACGAAATACAATCCCGGTTACACCAAACGACTCAGCAAGAGGGCGAAGCTCCTCCATTACACGATCTAACTGCTTGTGTGTTCTAGCAACATATATGGCTCCAAAATTGTTAGTTTGTAGAAAAGGGAGAACACCAGATATCGCAGCAATGGTCTTCCCGAACCCATTAGCTGCCTCAGCACAAAGATGCTGGCCTTCCGTGACGCAATCGTTAATCGCTTTAATTAAGTCAATCTGCCCAGGCCGGGGATTGTCGTAAGGAAAAAACCGAAGAGTATGTAGTCTGCTCAATATCAAAGCCCTATCAAGTGGATAGCTATCAGTGATATAAACTTCATTCACAATAACCTCAAATAATCTAATTCTTCATAGTAATGATATTAATATATTCATTGAATTTAATGATATTATCGACATAATTAATTCGAATAATGGAAAGTACTTTTTCTGTCATTACCCAAGCTAGTTTCAAACCTGAATAATAATGGAGAAACAAACTCTACTGATGAAGGAACATCAGTGAAATTAATGGAGATTACAATGTGCTTGGATGATATTTCAAGACTTACAGGCCCAAGAAAACGAAATATGTTTGAACCTTTTGAACACCAGACGGGATGTCAAGATGTTTGATAATCTGCTAGCACCTCATTCCCCTCGAGTATCACTTGATATTCAAATAGAATCCAAGAATCTAGTATAATCAAAATTACGGAAATGCCCTCAACGGAAGAGAATTGAATTTTGATTCTTGAAGTTATTTCGCAAAAAGTTAGCCTGACAGATTTCTTGACTCAAAAAACACATGTTGAACCTGATCTACAAAGGAAGAAGTAAAATTTCTTAGCTCCCCTTTAATAGATAAAAGCGGGTATACTTGAAATTAATGAAATCATTAATTTTAATTATCTCATTAAAGTACGAACTCGGCGTAATTACAGGGAGGAGTTTAACGCTACTATGAAGAAATGTCTTTATGTGATACACGATAGAACAACTCTAAAACTCAGCCACGCATCGTAGACAAGCCGAGACGCCACTTGAGCCCTAGAAAAAGTACATGCTTGTAATCTCGTTTCACCCTACTCAAAGAATGACAACAGAGGATGGTTTTCTGGGCTTTTCAGAGGGTTTTTGTAATATGTCAATGTAGGCTGTATACAATATTGTATCCGTAGGAGACATAGTTTGAAGCCAAAGAATGACTCGACGCAGACAAGTTCTTGGACACGTAGAATGCTTCGAGACCCCG
>CBDVBC010000011.1:0-12343 GCA_965372125.1 Candidatus Hermodarchaeota archaeon
ACGGTGAAGTTTGGGAACTGGTTTTGTAAGGTCAGCTTAACCCCGCGCAGGTGGTCATCACCCTCATTCTTGCCATCTGTCCCCAGCGGATTAGTCGCTACAAGGTCCGGTATAAAATCGAATACTTCTAATCCCATGGTCTAACTCCCTGGTATGTAATGCTGCCTCCAGTAGGTTCAATGAGGTTGAGGACGCATCGTCCGGTAGTGGTCTTGCCGCAGCCGGATTCGCCAGCTATGACGAAGACTTCGTTCTTGTAGATATCAAAGTCGATGCCATCGACGGCCTTGACATAGGTTTGTTCTCGGCTTAGCATTGCTGCAACGATGCCACGTCGCACCGGGAAATACTTCTTCAGGCCACGGACCTGAATAACGGGTTCACCAGTTGTCATGATACATCACTTCCAGACATCCTTACCCCACATTTGATCAGCGTGGTGGCAGGCGATAAAGTGCTTCTTTCGGATTTCACGGAATTCTGGTTCCTTCGCCGCACAAAGCTCTGAGGCTATTGGACAGCGGGGGTGGAACCTGCAACCCTCCGGGGGAAAGACAAGCCCAGGCGGAGAGCCGGGAATACTGACAAGATGAGTAGAGCCGAGAAGACTCGGTACCGACCGGATCAAACCCTCGGTGTAAGGATGTAGTCTTTCCTTGAAGATGGAAACGACATCTGCGTATTCGACGATTTTCCCAGCATACATAATCGCGACGCGCGAACATGCCTCAGCTATTGTGGCTAAATCGTGGGTGATTAAGATCACCGAGAGGTTGTATTTCTTTTTTAGGCTCTCGATTAGTTTGAGGACTTGTGCTTCAACGGTAACATCGAGGGCGGTTGTTGGCTCGTCAGCGATGAGTACCTTGGGCTCTGTAACAAGTGCCATGGCAATCATTGCGCGCTGCTTCATACCACCACTGAATTCGTGGGGGTAGTTGTCTGCCCGAGTTGGGTCAACGCCGACTGTCTCTAGTATGTCCTCCATTTTTCGCTGAGCATCATCTTGAGATATGTCTTCGTGGAGCAGGATAGCTTCTACGATTTGATCACCGATACGGAGAACCGGATTGAGGGCGTTCATTGCGCCTTGGAAGCAGATGCTGATTTCCTTCCATCGGATTTTCCGCATTTCGTCTTGTGATTTCTGTACAAGGTCTATTCCATCGAGGAAGACTTCGCCGCCGATAACTTTACCAGGATATGGCATTAGCTGGAGGATGGCGTAAGCGGTGGTGGATTTGCCACAACCCGATTCACCTGCCAACCCCATGGTTTCGCCCCTTTCAAGGGTGAATGAGATGCCGTCAACGGCTTTGACGGAGCCTGCCTCGATGTAGAAGTACGCTTTCAGGTCCCTGATATCAAGCATTGGTTTTGCCATTGGTATTTTCCTCCATTTTGTACAATGTATTCATCGTTTACTGTCCCCGAACTCGTAGGCGTGGGTTCAGGATTTCATCTATTGCATATCCTACCAACGTGAACGAAAGCGCTAGCAATACGATGCAGACGCCGGGGAACATGACGTACCACCAAGCACCAGCCGAGTAAGCACCGCCTTGGGATGCTTGCATTAGCATGCGTCCCCAACTGACGTCGTTGGGATGTGTCAATCCGAGGAACGCTAGCCCGGCTTCGGAGAGGATCGACCCCGCCACGCCGAGTGTAATTTGTGCGAAGAGTAGGGGAGTTACGTTAGGTAGGACGTGTCGGAAGATGATGTAGAGGTCACTGGCACCTATAGCACGAGCGGCTTCAACGTAGGCTCGTTGACGTTCTGCAAGAACCTGAGAACGAACGAGCCGCGCTGTTCCCGTCCACCCTATCAGTGCAATCACTAGCACGATGTTATACCAGCCGGCTCCTAGAATGGCTGCAAGGACAATCATCAGTGGTAGTCCAGGTATTATTAGAAAGAAGTCTGTAACACGCATCAGGATTTCGTCGACCATACCACCGAAGTAGCCGGAGACGAGGCCGACGATGAGGCCGACGAAGGTGGCGATAGCGGCTGAGAGAAGCCCGACTAGAAGTGCTATACGGGCCCCCCAGAGGAGCTGTGCCAGTAGGTCTTCACCGTACTGACCTGAACCGAGAGCGCCAAAGTAGTCGCCATGGAGTTCTAGTACGAGATCGTCGAAGTAGACATCTATGATAGGCGTGTCTTTGGGTGTTGGATCAAAAACGACAACCTTCCAGCGTGCCCTCAGAGTTCCTCTATGTGCAAAGGTGTTTCCCAGTTGGAAAGCATTGAAGACGTTATGAGGTGAGGCAGTCCATGGCCTATCTTCCATTATATACGAGCCTAACAAAATCACTTCTGTATGGCTTGTGTTTTCGACGTACATCTCTTGAGCAATTTTGACTCTAGCATCCCCTATTTCACCGGTGAAAGTGACCATGTATTGGTAGTTGAGGTACGCAGCACGAGGTGTATCGTATAGATTCCAATCGAAGGTGTATTCCACCCAAGCTGATGCATTCGGGTAGGCGATGTCTTTGTCGTCTTCGTTATAAACGAAATGGTAGCATCCATCCCCACTTCCCGTCGCCAGTTGGGTATCGAGGTCGCTACCTTCATCAGGGTCGAACGCACCAGAAATGATGGCGGTGTTTCCAGCAACGGTTTCGTTGTAGGTGGAACCAATTACGAGTTTTATATCGTCAAAATGGAGTGCCACCTGAAATGTATCCGCGGGTGTTGGATTAGTGTATTCTAATTTGATAATGAGAGTCAAGTTCGTAGCGCCGGCTTCGGACTCTGGGAACATCCGGGTTATGTTCTCTAAGGGCATTTCGTATTGGAAGGATTCCCTGAAAGCTGTGTCAGAGGGGGAAGTCCATCTATATCGGCGGAACCTGTAGGATTCTCCAGTGGAGTTTTCGAGCATCCACTTCATGAATATTTCACTGTCTCCCATTTCTGAAACATTGCAATAGAATTCAATTGAATAGGCATATTGGAGGTATACTCGATAAGGATAATCTTCAAGTGTGCCGTTTCCAAATTTGTTCGGGTCGAACTCGAATTTGTAGCTGAGTATTTCAGTGGTAGCACCATAAGCAGTACCGGTTGCTGTGTCCGTATAACTGAATTCATAGGAGCCGGGTCCACTACCGCCTTCTAGCAGAGGAAACCCATCACTATCGTCAAAGCCTGAAGATAATGGGGCAGTGCTTCCAGTTGTGGAGTAGGCCCATCCTGTGTCATTGATTGGGATGGAAAAGTTTGAATACATTGCTAAGTATTCTACAAATTCTAGTTTTTCAAAATAATCCCAACCACTAGCATCTGAATCGAAGTAGGGATTTGGAACGGGATTATCGCCTATAAACCCGCTGGGATCGAGGCCCATAAGCCAAGTTGGTGCGCATATCGACGGTGCAAGATTGACCTCAATAGGTCGAGGCCATGGGATAAGTATTGGGGCAGTTACCGCCATGACTAGGAAGAACAGAATAATGCCCAACCCAGCTATGCCCATCTTGCTTCTCCTATAATGGCTCCAGAATCCAGCGAGACGTGTTCTGTAATCACTAAATCTTGACAATGTTTTCACCGTTTGTTACTAATCGTAGCGGACGCGAGGGTCAAGGAAGCCATACATGATATCGGCAATAAAGTTCGCAACAATCGTGGTGAGTGCCAGGATATAGAAAATAGCCTGGAGCACCGGATAGTTTTGCCGCATGACTGACTCGAAGATGTATCGGCCCAAGCCGTACCAATTAAAGACAGTCTCCGTTAGTGTCGCCCCACCAATTAGGCCTCCAAAGGTGAACGCAATCATCGTGACAAGCGGGAGGATAGCGTTCCTCATGGCATGCTTGTACAAAACGGTGCGCTCATCCACACCCTTAGCGCGGGCAGTTACAATGTAGTCCTCGGTTAGGACATCGATCAAGTTGTTACGCATGACCAACATGTAACCTCCATAGGAGACTAGACATAGAGTGAGTGCGGGGAGAACCAAGTGATGCCCGACATCCAATGCGTGGAGGAGAGGGTCATCAAATGCAGGTACACTCACTGTGCCACTATACGGAAAGATTCCCTGTCCACCAGGTAATCTTAGGTAGAAACCGAATACGAGTATGAAAACCATGCCTAACCAAAAGGTTGGTATGCTGTAGAAAGCCAGAGCGGAGGTGACTGTGCCCATATCGAATTTGCCTCCACGCTTTGACGCCGCCGCGACTCCCAAGATTACACCGAGGATTATTGTCATGGTTGCCGCGGTACCCATGAGGAGGAGGGTGTTGGGTAGGCGGACAGCGATGGATTCGATAACCGGGCGAAAGCCCTCGGTGAAAGAGATACCGAAGTTAAAGGTGAACATGTTAACTACATACAAACCGAACTGCATCGGGAGGGGTTGGTCCAGTCCCCAGAGTGTCCGCAGTGCTGCGGCCAACTCTGCCTGATTAGCTTGAAGGTTACCGCTAATCAGAAGAGACGCTGGATCCCCAGGCATTAGGCGAAATACGAAGAAGTTGAAGGTAAAGGCACCACAAATGAGGATAATGCTGTTTATGATCCGTCTTAATACAAATTCGCGCAGGCCCATTAGTTAGTTTCCTCCTGTTTCTAGGAAGATGATTCTACTTCTGATTATCCATTTCATTTAAAAATGTTAGTTTTGGTGCAAGGATTTGTTTTTCCGGATGTTTTCGTTAGTTTCATCCTTGGGACGTGAAGGTAGGGAGTAAACAAAGGTAGGGGACAAGCCCGCTGACGAGGCGGTGGAAGCCGAGAGGGCGGTGAAGGAAAGGGAAACGGAGGAAATGAGAGAAGAGGCCTCCGCGCTGCTGGACAAGGATAGGGAGGAGCGTGTTTTCTTTCCAGGGTATGAGGGTGTGGCTGAGTTGCCTTTAAAGTTGTTCAATCTTGCCGCCAAGAGTAGAAGGGGCAAGGCAAGCGGAGGCGAACCAGACCAGCAGAAACGCCAACCCCACGCTACCTCGCCAGCCCCACCAGACCACACCTAATAATCTCCAAGCACCCGAGTAATACCAGTAGTTAAAATAGCAAACACCCAGACGAGACTAGCAGGAACACCCACTCGCCCGGGAGCCCAAAGAATGGTCTTGGCCAAAACCCCCACACAGACCCCCAACATGCTCATCCACAAAGCCTACAAGACCGAACTCCGCCCCAACAACAAGCAACAAAACCTCCTCTGCCAGCACGCCGGAGCCGCAAGGTTCGCCTACAACTGGGGGCTCACCCAAAAGACCCAAGCCTACCAGAAAACCGGTAAATCCCCCGGCGCCATGGAGCTCCACCGCCAACTCAACCAGCTCAAACCCACCCAGTTCCCTTGGATGTATGGGGTCTCCAAATGCGCACCCCAAGAGGCCCTACGGGATCTGGACCGGGCCTTCCAGAACTTCTTCCGCCGCCACAAGAACAGGGAGAAACCCGGCTTCCCCCGCTACAAGTCCCGGAAACGGGGCATCGGCTCCTTCAGGCTTACTGGCGTCATCCGCATCCACCCCAGTCGCATCCGGCTGCCCAGGCTGGGGGTCCTCCGCCTCAAGGAGTGCAACTACCTGCCCTGCGGGGGCTCCTGGTGCCGGGTTCTGTCGGTGACGGTGTCAGAAAAAGCGGGTCGATGGTTTGTGTCGGTGCAGGTGGAAGAGCGCATCACCGTACCCGAAAACCAAGGACCCCCTGCCGGGGCTGATTGGGGGCTGGAGACTCTCCTGACGGTTTCTGATGGGACCGAGTTCCCGAACCCCAGGGCACTGGTTCGCTTTGATCGGAAGCTCCGCCGGGCCCAGCGCAGCCTCTCCCGCAAGCGTCGGGGCAGCAGAAACAGGGTAAAGGCGCGGCTAAGGCTTCAGCGGCTCCATGCTCGGGTCGCCAATATCCGCTGTGATGCCCTCCACAAGGTCACCTCTTGGCTGGCGAGAACCAAGTCAGCCACCATCATCGAAGACCTCCACGTGGAGGGTATGCTTAAAAATCACCGGCTCGCTGGAGCCATTGGGGACGCGGGGTTTGGGGAGTTACGCAGACAGCTCGCTTACAAGACCCGATGGTACGGTTCCCGGCTCCATACAGCGCCTCGCTTCTACCCCTCCTCGAAGCGCTGCTCAAGGTGTGGGCACATAAAGAAGAAGCTGTCCCTCTCCGAGCGGGTCTACCGCTGCGAGAAGTGCGGGCTGGTCATGAAACGGGACCGGAACTCTTCACTTAACCTTTTGTGGTTGTTGGTCGCCGCCAGTTGGGTGGAGACCCTAAACGCTTGGCTGAGGCGGGAGATTACAACCCCTCCGGGGGTGGTGCCCGCCCATGATGCAGGAACCGAACACCAAATTGAACACTCAGTTCGAGATGGGTAGGTTTCGGACAACGGATTTGAACCCTGATGGAATAGTTCTAAATCTATTAGATTTGATTTTATGGAAAAATGGAGCCGAGGGTGGGATTTGAACCCACATAGATCAGCTCTGCAGGCTGACGCGTGACCACTCCGCCACCTCGGCTTGGCACGTGGTGATGATGTCTGTTTGTCTCCGTGTTTTTTGGTGTTTCGGTCTACACAGTTTTAAGATAGTGCAATAATGGTGGAGTGGTTGCGATTTACTTTGCCTAGCTCGATTAAAGATTCGCTGAAAGCCGTGCTTGTGATAGGTGACGGACTAGGTGACCACCCAATCCCTAGTCTGGGCGGAAAAACTCCCCTCGAAGCTGCAGGCACACCAACGCTTGACCACCTAGCAGCTGAGGGCGCGACAGGTCTAATTCACGTTATTGCTCCTGGTATACCGCCACGCAGCGACACAGGTCACCTAGCACTTCTAGGCTATGACCCTAGCAGCTGCTATACTGGGCGGGGTGCTTTCGAAGCCTTAGGAGCGGAAATAAGCCTCCAACCCAGCGATATTGCCTTTCGCGGTAACTTTGCTACCGTACAACACGCAACTGGTAAGGGATATAGAGTAATAGACCGTCGAGCTGGCCGCCATCTTCCTGAAGGTGCAGAACTAGCCAAGCTCCTCAATGGGCTTTCTCTCCCCCGCTCGCCTAATATTAGGGTAATCGTAAAACACACAGTTGAGCACAGATGCGCAGTTGTATTACGCGGCACCAACCTTTCCCGGAAAATCAGTGACACGGACCCCCACGGTCAAAGCGATGAAGTGCAACAGTCGATACCCCTTGACTCCTCAGAAGCCGCGCAGCACACAGCTTCCATCGTGAACGAGTTAACCCGAGAATTTCACCGGGTTCTCTCTGCTAGCCCAATCAACGCTGATCGCCGCCAAGCAGGTCTACCTGAAGCGAATATTGTGCTCCTACGAGGAGCAGGCACCCTACCAGAGATTACTTCTCTCACAGACCTCTACGGAATTCGAGCAGCCTGTGTTGCAGGGGGTGCGCTCTACAAGGGGGTCGCACGAAGCGCTGGAATGGATATCCTCTCTGTTCCCGGGGCAACCGCCAGATATGATACCGACGTCGATGCCAAGGCACACGCCGCCGCCCAAGCGCTAAAAACACACGACTTTGTCTTCCTCCATTTCAAGCCCATCGATAGCGCCGCTCACGATAAGAATCCACAAAAGAAAATCGAGATGATAGAGAAGCTAGACGTCCTTCTATCTACACTGCAAAAGAGTGTTGACAGAGATAAAACCTTCATTGCAATCACAGCAGATCACAGTACATCCAGCCTGAGTGGCAAACATACGGGTGACCCGGTTCCTCTCCTCATCAATGGGCCCAGAGTCCGTAATGATGTAGTTACCCAATTCTCCGAACGCACTTGCGCTAACGGTGGGCTCGGTCATCTAGTCGGGAAAGATTTGATGCCAATCCTAATGAACTATCTCGGTCGCACACTAAAATATGGTGCCTGATTCTCATTTTAGTCCCTTTTATTCAATAGCAGTCACTGAAAAACACAAGCCTTTAAGGGAACAATGGGTGCAAGGGAAGTCTGGTGATTAAATATGCCTAAACAAAGCTCAAGCCGGCAAACATACACTATTGGCTTCTTACTGTGCTTCGTTGGTGCCCTTATCGCCATACTGATTGCAGCCCTTGACATTCAGGGCGCGCTGAACCAACTAGTCATCCACTTGCACCCAGAACCACTTATCTGGGTCATCCTCTACATTGTATTGGGCATCGTAACAATTGTTCTGTCTATAAGGACGCGAACACAACGCGAACCCCTACTAGCAATAATCATTCTAATCTTTGGTATAATCTTCATAATTCTCAACGCAAACATCACTGATCTCCTCTTTTGGGCGGGGGTCTTGATACTCATTGGGGCAATCCTGATACTCGTAGACAGGACATAACAGCGTAAACATCAGAATCCAGAGGTCAGCATCTGTCACTCCTGAGTTAAGGTTCTCTCCCGAGTCGGTGAGAATGGGTAGGTAATGATAGATGCTTACACTTTTTTCTTTTCAGTGAATTGCACAAGGCTTTAAGGGATTACAAGAATTACAAGAATTGGTGATTCAAACTGACTCGAAGCTCAAGCCGCTCGATGATTTTTACAGGTTTTCTGCTCAGCGTCCTGGGTGCCATCCTAGTTCTTCTAGATGCAGCACTTAGTATTGGAGGCGCTATAAACCAATTATCTCATCCCATAAACCCGGACCTAGCACCTGTGATAAATGTCGTCTTCCTCATAGGCCTAAGCATCATCTCTATAATCCTCGCTTTACGGATGCGTGCAGTACGAGATTCATTTCTCCCATTAATTCTCATCATGGTTGCAGTAATCATCATGTGGAGAAGTGGATTCTCGCTTTTGTCATTCACAATGTTCGGCAGTATCTTGATACTAATTGGTGCAATCTTAGTGATGGCAGCAAGGAAATAAAAATCCAATCACCAAATAATGGAGATAGCACCTAGTGCCTACGAAGAATGGTTCCACTTCAGGAAAGTACTGAACATTCTAGCGTTAGATGCTCACCTTCTTTCTTTCAGAATTTATTGATTGGAGACTATAATACAGGAATCCAGGGCCAAACGTAAAAGGCGAGCACAAGAGTGATGAAGAGGCTGAGAAGGTTCAGAACAAAGCCTGTGGTAATCATGTCCCGCATAGACACACGCTCTGTACTGTAGGCGATAGCGTTAGGAGGCGTACCCATCGGTAACATGAAATCGATGCCGGAACTGATTGCCACCAGAACAGTGAATACCACCAGAAGCGGCGTGCCTTCTCCACCCACGGCCTCCGCCAGGTTTATCGCGATGGGCATGAAGAGCGCCGCGCTCACGGTGTTACTAGCCACCATGCTAAAGGCTAATGTTCCTACACTCAACAAAACAACTATTCCTGCAAAACCCAGAAAGGGTTGTAATGCTAATATATTGCCTGATATGATGGCTGCCAGTCCAGATGCTTGTAAAGCTGCGCCAAGACTAAGGCCGCCACCAATTAGAAGGAGAGTGTTCCAATCCACCCGGCTGACATCTTCTCGCTTCAGCAGCCCTGTTGCGAAAAGCGCCACAGCTACTACTATTGAAACCATGGCAGAACTCAGGGGATGGAACTTCGCGGTGAGCCAAAGAACTACCGCAACCAGGAAGATGGTGAAAGTACCCTTTTGCCAGCCAGTAAAGTCACGGGACACGGGCTCAACAAGTGGGATCTCGGTAACTTCGGTGGGGAACCCGCAAGCCAGAAACCCGAAGAAGAGGAGGCACGCACATCAGCATGACTACTCGCTTCGAAGTTTCCAGCGTATTATATAGACGGCTCTCTAAGCATTATACCGAGCATTATATTTATATGAGTGTATATATCTGGTGTGGCTTGTATAAGCATGAGGCGTTTTCATGGATAAGCACGAAAGAAGAAAAATCATGAAGCTCGGTAAATCCTCGCTCGTCGTCTCGTTACCAAAAAGCTGGGCAAGCAAATACAAACTAGATCAATCCTGCCATGTAATGCTTCTCCCCCAACGCGACGGCTCCCTCGCCATCTACCCAGCTAAGGCTTTCACAGATGCACCTACACAGGCAGAAATCTCCACATCCCCTGAAGATGAACAGGGTATCCTGGAACGCCGCCTAATCGCCGCCTACCTCAATAATTTTAACCGTATTCACATCCGCTCCACCGGTGTCTTCACACCAGAGCAGCAGAAGCTGATCCGGAAACGTGTCCGTATGCTCACCGGTCTACAGATTATCGACGCCAGCACAACCGAAATCCTCATCCAATCCCTCATGCAGCTCAACCAGTTAGACATCCAGAAAAGCATGCGCCTAGCCCACCGCATCACCTCAACAATGTGCGCAGACGCGCTCACTGCTCTACAGATGCGCGATTCCGAACTCGCCCAAACAGTCATCGGCCTAGACGAGGACGTCAACCAGTTCTACTTCCTAGTCTTCAAACAACTCCGCGCCGCCCTCCTAGACCCACGCTTCATGAACGAACTTGGCATCGACTCCATTGACTCTCTAACCTATATGATGTTTATCCAGCGAGTCGAGAACGTGGCTGACCACGCTAAAGCTATCGCCCAAGCCGTTACATCCCTCGGCAGCGAAGAATGCCCAAAGGACCTCCTCAACCTCGCCCTCAAGTGCGGCTACAAAGTCCACCAAGCTTATGCAACTGCAGCTGAGGCTCTGCTATCTGGTGACGACGAAGGCGCTAACCGTGTTATTAATGAAGTTAGTACTTTTCTGCCTATGCGTCAGCAGGCGGAGCAGCTCATGGAGCAGACCCTCGTCAAACTCTGCGAGGAAATGCTCCCCTCCCTCACACCAGAAAGCTGTGCCCTCTTCGGACCACGACAAAAAGCCATGTTCTGCCTCGAAAGCATCTTCGCAGCCTTCGGTAAAATCCTAGAACACAGCTGCGCAATAGCAGAAATCGCCATAGACCGCGCACTAGAATACGGAAGCCGCTGGCCCGCCAAACCACTCACAGAAACCACAACCTAAACAAGAAAAGCACCATCTCTTTCTAACGGGTAACAGCAATCCCCGCACACCCGGCTCCCCCTAATAATCCCCTACATTTCCCTCAAAACCTAGCTAGCGGAGGTTCTTTCAAAAATGCTTAAGGACAGAATATTAACAGAATACGATGAGGCAGGTGCTAACATGAAGCCTCGAACCCCTATACTTCTTAGCTTGACCATCCTGGCACTGGTACCGTGCTTAACAGCTAGCACGCCAGTCCAGACCCACGTTGTCAGAGCAGACTGGACACTCATTGACAGCGAAAGCTTCGACCACCCCCTCAACGACTACACCATCGTCTACACCTACTGGACCGACCTCACCGCCGGTCAGCGGCTCCACCTTGACTGGACCACGGGAATCATCGGCGTCGACTTCCTAATACTAGACGAAACCAACTTCAACAACTACATCAACAGTCTATTCGCCTACGTGGAACTCTCCACCGACGGCGCCACCGTCACCGTCATCTGGCATGTTCCCTATAACCACGAAACATGGTATGCCGTCTGGCACAACCGCGGCCCCCTCAGCACCCACCTCACCTGCACCTGGTACCAATTTGAATGGGAAGGCCCCCCGCCTCCTTGGTACACCGACCCGTTCCTCCTCATCACCGCCATCATCCTCACCATCCTCCTCCTCACCCTCGCCGCTTGTGCCATCCGCCGCTACAAACGGCGACACCAGTAACCATTCTACTGCAGGGTTCTCACACTATTGTAAAAATCAACAGGAACCTACCATTCGGTGAGCGGATTGAATCAGCTACAACAGGAAGGACTAGAACTCGTTCTCCAATTAGACTAGCTCCGTACACCGGATTCAGCGATTATCTCCTTGACGATTTGCTCAAAACCAATCGCCATCACGTGACCACCCGCCGCGTGCGGCGTCTTCCTGATTTGGTGAACAAAGGTTAAATCCCATCTCCCACCTAGCCGTCCTCAGCAAGAGGGACAAACACCTTGAGTCAGATTACCCTCATCTACCAGGTGGACGGCGGCAAGCAAAAATGGAGCGAACACCTCACAATCACCGACAGAATCGACCTCGCCTTTAAGGGAATCCAGACCATCAACCTCCACCCCCTCCAACACTGCACAAACCTCCGCCACCTCCTGCTCGGCGTGAATCAATTGACATCAATAGACCTCCGCCCCCTCCAACACTGTACACAACTCCAAAACCTCACACTCGGCGGGAACCAGCTGGCGGCTGTGGACCTCCGCCCCCTCCAGCACTGCACACAACTCCAACTCCTCTGGCTCAGCGGAAACCAACTGACATCAATAGACCTCCACCCCCTCCAACACTGCACAAAACTCCGACACCTCCATCTAGATTATAATCAACTGGCGTCACTGGACCTCAACCCCC
>CBDVBC010000012.1:0-12103 GCA_965372125.1 Candidatus Hermodarchaeota archaeon
CGCTGGGAGGGATAATACGTGCCCTTGAGGAGAGGGTGCATACTCCGGTGCGGGTCGACAGGTGGTACCCCTCGACGAAGACTTGTTCGCGCTGCGGAGCCATCCGTGAGGTCCGCCTAGATGAGCGCGTCTATTCTTGTCCTGTTTGTGGTTTGGTGATGGGCAGGGACCTGAATTCGAGTCATAACATTGAAGCTGAAGGGCTCAAGCAAGTAGGTATGGTGCGTACCGATTTTAAGCCTGTGGAGATTGAGACCTCTACCCTGGCGTCGCTGGAGTACCTCAATGGTATTCCTTATGTCAGGGCAAGTCCGGTCTGTGAATCAGGAAGCCTCATAGCAACAGCGTGAGGTAGCTCACACTTTCTGTTTGGATGTTTGGTGTAAGGTCTTCTGCTGAATGACCTTGAACTTTATAGCTGGCGATTTGTCTGGCAATAACAAAGATTGGGGCTTCTTTGACTATGCGTTTTGGAATCACGCCGCTGGAGCTAGCGAATGTAATCGAGATTGCAGGAGGCGGAGGTACGCCTAACTTTAGTCGCTTTAATTTCTCTGATATTCTCCGTGCTACTCATCAGCAGGGCTTCTCCTTGATGGAGTTATCATTGGATGTCAGGTACGTTCTGCCAGGAGGCTTGGCCGAGGATATTGTGGCACAGATAAAGACCGTCAAAGATGAGCTAGACCTGGCCTTTACGGCTCACCTGCCCTTATGGGCAATCGAAGCTGCATGTCCAAATGAGTATATTCGCCAGGCTTCTGTGGATTGTCTAGTGGATGCCATAAATCTTGTAAAGCCTCTAGAACCGGAGGTTTATGTTGTACATGCCACTGGTGCGTTGGCGTCAGAGTTTAGTCGTTTGGAACTGCCAAGTCTCTTTAAGGGAGTCATCACCGAATATTTTGTTAGTCTAGCAGAACAGAGCATCCGTGAACTCCTAGAGCGTACCGGTATTCCTTCAAGACAATTAGCCTTGGAAAATGTCGAGTTTCCCTTCGAGGCTACCTGGAAGATTGCAGAACGACTAGATACCTCGGTTTGTCTAGACACTGGACATCTGATATCAGGTCAGTCAGGCTCTACCGACGCGTTAGAGTTTGTAAAACTCTATTATGACCGAATTGCAGAAATCCATCTACACGATGGTAGTTACCGTGAAGTTGGAGGGAACCTTGTTCAGCGAATTGACCACAAGGCGCTGGGAACAGGGCAGCTTCCATACGTGGAGTTGCTTACTCAGCTACAAGAACGAGGTTATGATGGCACTATAATCTTTGAGCTTACGATGAAGGAGGCTAGGGAGTCCCTTCAAGCCATCCGCAGGCACTTACCTGATTTAGTCATCGAATGCGCTGGGAAGGAGTTCGCGAATGTATGACATCATTTGTTGATCTTCACACCCACACAACTTCCTCTGATGGTGTTTGCACGCCTACTCAGTTAGTGGAAGAAGCGTACCAGTTGAACCTCCGAGCAGTAGGGATAACAGATCATGATACGGTGCAAGGAGTGGCGGAGGCCAAGGCAGCAGGTTCACTGAAGGGTGTTGAAGTTGTGCCCGGCGTGGAAGTCAGCTGTCGTTGGCAGCGGAAAAGCATACACCTTTTAGGTTATTACTTTGAGCTTACAGAACCGGGAATAACTCGGCTGCTAGAACGAATGCGGAAGGGACGAGTGGAACGGCTCCCTAAGATGCTGGACAAACTACGTCAGCTAGGGATAGATATCGACCAGAAGGAAGTGGAAGCGGAGGTATGTGGTGAAGCAATTGGCCGTCCTCATCTAGCTCAAGTCATGATTCGCCATGGACATGTCGCCTCCTTCGATGAAGCGTTCGAAAAATATCTCGGATATGGTCGCCCAGCTTATGCACAGCGCCCAAGACCGACTATTGCCGAGGGAATACGAACTATCCTAGATGCTAAGGGAATCCCTGTCATGGCACATCCTTTCACCATTAAAGCACCAATCGAAGAATTGCTGTTAGAGCTCTGTCCATTGGGTCTTCAGGGTGTCGAGCAACGGTATCCTTACAAGTACGTTGCAGGTCGCCCTAAGGAATGGTATGAGAGTATACCACGAAGGCTTGCTCAACTTAAACAGCTGGCTGAACAGTATGATTTAGTTCTTTCAGGGGGCTCCGATTACCACGGAGCTATCGAAGGTAAAGCCCCCTTAGGCTCAGCCCATGTACCATATCGAATTCTACAAGGACTACAGGACCGATATCAAGAACTCTTTGGTCATTTACCAAGCACTAGCTCGGTGTAAAAAAATAGGAATGTTTAAATGCGCGCATATCTGAGAACACTCAGAAGTGAATAAACGAAATTACCTAGCTTCCTCCTATCAGTTTCTAATTTTAGTTACAAGTTGGAATTGAAGCCAGAGACAACGTGATTTCACCCGGCCTGCAAGAGGCGAACACCCAGCGCTTCGGGATTCCTGTTATAGTGTCTCGCGTCTGGGTAGACGGCTCGTTTGAGGCAGGTGCGGAAGACAAGAAAACATAGGAAAAAGAAATAATGCAAATTAAGACTAAACAAACCACCCTAGTCCATTCTGCGTTTAAGCAGAGGACACTTTCACACTTGAATTCAGGGAGGGAAAACTAGATGTCCAAAGTAACATTTCTAGGCGGATGCCAACAGGTAGGCGCCTCAGCAGTACTAATTGAACACAAGGGCGCCCGAGTCCTCATGGATTATGGTGTTGCCTTCAGGGGAGAACACCGCACCCCATTACCCACATCGACGAAGAACTTGACCGCGGTGCTAAGCCACGCGCACCTAGATCATAGTGGGAGCCTTCCACTCCTTGCGGGAAGTCATACACGACCGGTTCCTGTCTACACTACAGCTCTTACCCGAGCATTATCAAAATTACTGTTAAAGGATATGCTCCGCATCGGTGGCGCTAATCTGTCCTTTGAGCGACAAGAAGTAGAACGAATACTCAAGAATACACGTGCCTTAACCTACGGTCAAAGACAGCAGGTTAACGATAAGGTATGGGTCACCCTACGCGACGCCGGACACATACCAGGTAGTGCATCAATCCTCGTGGAAATCGAAGGGAATGGAAGTGGCCCTACCCGTATTCTCTACACTGGCGACCTAAACACAAGGAGCACCCAGCTAGTCCAAGGTGCATCTAGCCTACAAAAGGTGGGCGAACTTGATCTAGTTATCGTAGAGAGCACATATGCTCTCGCAGAACATCCGCCACGGAAAGATGTCGAGCAAACCTTTGCAGAGACAGTACGCGCTACCCTCGAAGCCAAGGGAACCGTCCTGATTCCAGCCTTCGCTGTGGGGCGATCCCAGGAAGTTCTTGGTGTACTCCACAAATACCGCAACCAAGGCTTGGACTATCCCATCTTCATCGATGGCATGGCTAAGGCTGTGACCAAGGTGATGGAGCGCCACGCACCATCATTCACGGGCGGCACCCAACTGCAACAGGCCGCGGAGCACGCCACGTTCATAAGGAGTGCTTCAGATCGACGACGGGCGCTCAAGGAACCCGCCATCATCGTCGCACCCGCAGGTATGCTCAAGGGAGGCACAGTGTTGCACTACCTTCGCGCCATTGCCGACGACAAAAGAAGTGGTATTCTGCTCGTAGGCAAGCAATTACCAGGCACACCAGGTGCAGAGCTTCTAGAGACCGGAAGCATAACCCTGCGCTCCAAGGACGGCTTGAGCCAGAGATTACGAGTTCGAGCCAAAGTCGAGTCCTTCAACTTCTCATGCCATGTTGACCGTGGAGAGGTACTAGAATTCCTCCGCCATGTCAAAGGCAATCCCCAAATATTAACCATGCATGGCGACGAAGCTGCCTGTAACAACCTCGCAGAGACGCTCCGAAAGGAATATGGATTCAACGCTGAAGCTGCCACCAAGGGACAGGTACTAACACTCAACTAGAGCAGTGAGGTCATAAATCAAGCTTGTACTCTGGACACCCCCGAGTTCACGGCGAAGAATCTTACACACTACACTTCTTGGAAGGCTCAAAACAAATGAAATGATTCGTGACTAGTTGTATTTAGCCAGCTCCAGCCTACCCCATTCACCTTGGCATATTAAACCATTCAAGGCGGTTATCAGGATGATATCTACTGCTGAAACCCAACATACTTTTGAGAATTGATGTCCTAATCTACCTCCAAGCATTGCTGAATAGAGGAAGAAGTGATGTACAAGACTGTTATACTGAAGAAAGAGCCCGAACACAAGATTGCTTGGCTGGTCTTGAACCGACCTGAAAAACTGAACACATTCAATTCACAACTCATAGAAGATATAGGCAACGCACTCCTTGAGATTGAGAAGGACAAGGATATTTGGGTCCTAATCCTGACCGGGGCGGGAGAAAAAGCGTTTTCTGCGGGTGCCGATTTATCAGCTTATGGTAATAGGATTGCCCCTGAAAGAGCGCAAGAACTCGCAACTATGGCGCACAAGTTGTTCTCTCGCATCGAGAAACTTCCGCAACCAGTGATTGCTGCCATTAACGGCTATGCCTTTGGTGGAGGGTGTGAAATCGCCCTAGCTTGTGACTTCCGTATAGCCGCAGAGCGAGTGAAGATTGGGCTTACTGAGGTGCGATTATCGCTACTTCCCGCGGGGGGTGGCACACAACGGCTGCCCCGCATCATTGGAATAGCCAAGGCAAAGGAAGCCATTATGCTATCAAAGCGATACACCGCGAAGGAAGCACTAAAAATAGGGCTAGTTCACAAGGTAGTACCCAATGATATCTTCGAGGAAGATGTCTTGAGTTTCGCTAAGGAGCTTGCGTCCGAGTCCCCCATTGCTTTGAAACTCGCTAAGCAGTGCATTAATCAGAGCCTTTACGCCTCTTTTGAGGCTGGCCTTGAACTTGAAGCCCAATCTTTCGGCAAACTTTTCTCCACAAAGGACTTCATTGAAGGTATCTCTGCATTTCTGCAGAAGCGGAAACCAAAATATTCAGGCGAGTAGCCTGCGGAGTAGAATTTGTTATGAAGGAGCTTCGTGAAGCCGTAATTGTTGACGCGATTCGAACACCAATCGGTAGAAGGGGACGGGCATTTGCTAAGGTCCGTCCTGACGAGTTGGCTTCTCACGTCCTTCGGGAAATCGTCAAGCGAAACGAGGTTGACCCAAAGCTAGTCGATGACGTGATGATGGGATGCAATACTCAGACAGCGCAGCAGGGCGCAAATATAGGGAGACTAGCCTTGCTGGGCGCAGACTTCCCCTACACGGTGCCTGGTGTTACGATGAACCGGGCTTGTGGTTCCTCTCAGCAGGCTGTGAACTTTGCTGCTCAATCGATTGCCACCCACAACGCAGACATCGTTATCGCCGCAGGTGTTGAGCATATGACTCTCCTGCCAATTGGTGGAGACTTCGGCTCAGGTTATGATCCCTTCAACCCGGATTTAATTAAAAAATACCAGTTCATTCCAATGCCTATGTCTGCCGAGCGTATCGCAGCGAAATACGAGATTCCCCGCGAGGATCTAGATAAATTTGCCTTATGGAGCCACCAAAAAGGTGTAGCAGCATGGGCTGCGGGTAAATTCGATAAAGAAGTAGTTCCCATAGAAGCCCCACAAGAACACGGTAAAGTCAAACTCGTTAAACAGGATGAATGCCCAAGACCCGACACCTCCCTAGAAAAGCTAGCATCTTTGCCACCTCTTTTCAGTGGAGTAATTACTGCTGGGAACAGCTGCCCCATCAACGACGGGGCTGCTGCTGTCATGCTTATGTCCCGAGATAAAGCCGACGAACTTCATCTTAGAGCCCGTGCAGTGGTCAAAGCACAAGCAGTTGTAGGCGTGGAACCAGTAATTTGTCTCGAGGGGCCAATCTTCGCTACTCCTCCTTGTCTTGAGCGAGCCAATCTAGCCTTGGAAGATATGGATATACTGGAGGTGAATGAGGCGTTCAGCAGCGTGCCAATCGCCACTGGAAAGGTGTTAGGCTTTGACCCTCTGAGCGACCCCCGCCTTTCAGTCCATGGAGGCTCCTTGGCAATAGGACACCCCTTAGGTGCTTCGGGTGCACGACTTATCACAACAGCGCTTAACGCGCTAGAGGACCGTAATCTCCGCTACGGGCTTGTGACGATGTGCTGCGGCTTAGGATTGGGAACTGCCACAATAATCGAGCGAGAAAAGTGATCGAACAAGGTTAGCATCCGCCCTAGATAGGAGAACGCTTGGAACAGAGGAGATAATTGGTTGCCTTACATCATGGAGCCGCAGCGTCTATCTGAGACAGCTGAGTTAATCGATGTGCAGGGCTGGAAAAGTCCACGTACAACAGGTGTCCTCCTTGTTCAAGGCTCTGACATGGCTATTGTTGAGACCGGTCATACAAGCTGTGGTGTCCGCATTCTTGCTGAACTGGATAAGCGTAAGATTCCACATGATAAGGTTCGATATGTGTTTGTCACACACCGACACGGAGACCATTGCGGCGGCGTTACACCTCTTATTGAAGAACTCCCTGAAGCGGTCGTAGCTGGTCATAAATACGCCTTAGCTACACTGCAAAATCCTGAACGATTGAACGCAGGTGCACGACAGCTTTTCGGGCCATTTGCTGAAGATATCATACCAATACCCTCTGCCGCAGCGACAATGGAATTGAAGGGCAGTGAAGTAATCGATCTAGGGCGGGGTGTTGAAATCGAGGTGGTAAGCACCCCTGGCCACACTTCAGACCACTTATCATACTATGAGCGAAAGTCTAGGACACTCTACACCGGCGATGCAGCGGGACTCCTAGGTCCTCAAAGATATACTGTGCTGCCTACCGCTTTTCCACCATCATTCAAGTATAACATCTATCAGGCGTCTATAGAGCACCTGAGAACATACGACCCTGAATATCTAACATTCTCACATTTCGGCGTCGCAACAGGCCCAGAAGTAGCCACAACCTTTGACCGTGCTCTAGAAACCCTTGATACATGGCGTGACACAATTATTGACGCATGGCAAGGAGACACGCCAAAAACTTCTGCACTGAACGCTGTTAGAGACCGATTCCTCCACGAAATCGAAGTATTTCCCCATGAATCCCGCTCTAGAATCATCCAAGTTCTGGCAACGGGGTTTTCAAAAAGCCTATTCCCTGACCACAAATAACAACTTTCACAAGCTTTATTGTAAAACCAAAACCTTCAAACGAGCTAGTTATCAGAAGCGAACGTTATGCCTGAGCTTCCAGAAACTATTCGCCAAGCCATTGATAGTTTCAACCGATATAGAAGTCCTGAAGCGGTTGCTGAATTCATCCATTTTGGTGACAACGAGCTAACAGTGCGCTTTTCAGGCTCCTTCTGCCACACATGCGGCGTTTACGATTATTTTGAGGACCTCATCTTTGAGCTAAACCCAGCAGCACCCATCGGCCTCGCCATGGTCGACTTTGAACGGGAAGAAGGGGATTCCTTTCTGGTAAGGTATCAACTCACCTACCGGCGACCCAGCTGCGCTGGAGGCTAGGCGAAAAGGGAAGACAGAGCACCACCTAGTGGGCTAGACCCTTTGACGACTACTACCATCCTGTAAAGTGATGAAAGAGACTAAACTGGCCTTGTGTGCCATCCTGGTTAAGTTCAATGAACATTTCACGGAGAGTCTTGAAAATCTCAGTATTGAGCGCGTTCGCCAGCGGATTATTAATCGTGATAACTGCAACTTGATTAGCTTTCTCCAATTCTACAAGAGTCGTATTCTACCTACTCCTGGTTGAAGGTAAGGGTATTCAGCTGTTGGTGTTTTCATACTCCTCCATACCCAAATGTGGACACCCACACAATAAATAGGTAATACTACGAGTTAAAATAAGAATCCAGCACCAAAACTACAGGAACCCCCTGAGGAGCGGGACCCTGCGCTGACCAAAAACCCCACCAAGACCCACAACATGCTCATCCACCGGGCCTACAAGACCGAGCTCCGCCCCAACAACAAACAGCGCACCCACCTACACCAACACGCTGGCACCGCTCGCTTCACCTACAATTGGGGCCTCACCCAGAAAATCAGTCAATACCAACGGACTGGTAGGTCCCTAAGTGCCATGGAGCTCCACCGCCAACTCGTTCAGCTCAAACAGACACAGTTCCCCTGGATGTATGAGGTGTCCAAGTGCGCCCCCCAAGAAGCCTTGCGAGACCTGGACCGGGCTTTTCAGAACTTCTTCCGCAGACTCAAAACCGGGGAAAAACCCGGCTTCCCCCGCTACAAATCATGTAAACGAGGTGTCGGCTCTTTCAGGCTCCACGGCGCCATACGAGTCCACAAGGACCAGATCCAGTTCCCCAGGCTGGGCACTCTCCGCCTCAAGGAACGCAGCTACCTCCCCAGCAGGGGTTCTTGGTGCCGGGTCCTGTCAGCGACGATATCGGAGAAAGCAGGCAGATGGTTCGTGTCGGTGCAGGTGGAGGAACGCATCACCGTACCCGAAAACACGGGACCCCCAGTGGGTGTTGACTGGGGGCTGGAAACCCTCCTGACGGTGTCGGATGGCACCGAGTTTGAGAATCCCAAGACCCTTTCCCGATTTGATCGCAAGCTCCGCCGAGTCCAACGGAGCCTCGCCCGAAAAAAGCGGGGCAGCCTCAACAGAGCAAAGGCCCGGCTTAAGCTTCAGCGGCTCCACGCCCGGATTGCCAACATCCGTAGCGACGCCCTCCACAAGGCTTCATGTTGGCTGGCGAAAACCAAGTCAGCCACCGTCATCGAGGACCTCCACGTGAAGGACATACTAAAGAACCATAGGCTAGCCAGGGCGGTTGCTGATGCGGGGTTCGGTGAGTTCCGGAGACAACTCATCTACAAGACCCGATGGTATGGCTCACGGCTCCACCAAGCGCCCAGGTTCTACTCCTCCTCCAAGCGCTGTTCCAGATGTGGATATGTCAAGAAGGCGATGCCACTTGGTGTGCGGGTCTACAAGTGTGAGAAGTGTGGGCTGGTATTAGGACGGGATCGGAACTCTGCTCTGAACTTGTTATGGTTGTTGGTCGCCGCCAGTTGGGCGGAGACACTAAACGCCTGGCTGAGGCGGGAGGTTACAGCCCCCCAGGGGGCAGTGCCCGCCCATGATGCAGGAACCAAACACCAACAAGGACCCACCGTCCTATTTGGGTAAGTTTTGGACAACGGATTAAACTGGCTTGAAGTGTTTGATGTCGGTGAGCGCGCCAGTTCGTTTAGATTTACTCTGAAATACGGCTTCCACACGCATACCGATTCTCAAGGCTTCAGGCTTTGTCCCGCCAATCTCATGAATGAGACCACCATCAGTATTGTCGATTCGAATAAAAGCTAGAGTTATCGGCTTAGAGAGAGGCTCGCCATTATTGTCCATGTGTACTGTCGTGAAGGTTTGAATGGTCCCTGTTTTGGGCACTTCAATCCAATTGTCTAACGAAGCTTGACATCGTTCGCAATAGATTCGAGGTGGCAGATAGGTAATCTTACACTTGCCACAGCGGGTGGCGAGGAGCTTTGCCTTATCCCGAATTGTAGTAAGAAACCTTTCACCCGCTACACCAGCTGTGTAGATATAGTCACATTCCATATCGCCTAGCTGATGTCGAACTCTTCTTGGATCACGGATTTTTTCATAAGACATTGTGTGAATCCTCCTAGATAGGCTCCCAATATTTGATGTCAGTAACTGACCCTTCCCGTTGCTTAGCAGGCTTCCAGACAGCACGGACTCGCATCCCAATATAGATTCTCTTTGGGTCAACATTTCCGAGCTTGTGCAGAATCCCTATACCAGGGCTCGCACCATCGAGATCAATAACAGCTACAGGTATTGGTGTTTTAATCCGCCTCGCATCGGCGTCGAGGTAAGAAATCGAGAACGTGTTAATCTTGCCAGTGTTCTTGACGAAGACCCATTCATCAGTGGACCGGAAGCACTGCTCACAGAACATACGCGGCGGAACAAGCACTCTCTCGCACTCGCGGCACCGCCGACCAATGATTCGCCCGTTTTTCAGTTCCTCGAGGAACCGACCATAAGCGATTCCCGCGGACCACGCATACTTCGCATTAGGACGCCACTTGAACGTGAGAACCTTACCCGACTTGAGGTCACGCGACGATAAAGGCGTACCAGGGAGTTTCCCAAATTTCTCACTCATTTCTATCAATCATCCATCTAATTATATTTACCTTCTAAAGACTGTTACAGTTCCGATTTGCATAAGGTCGCCCCACGCTTGAGCTACCGCGGTTTCTGCTTTGGGTACTTGGCGTTTTCCGGCTTCGTTGCGGAGTTGCCAGAAGCATTCGCAGCATTTCATTAGTCCTGCAGCTGCGATTGGGTTGCCTACACCTAGGAGCCCTCCTGAGGGACAGATAGGTAAGTCTCCATCTCGGAAGGTTTGACCTTCGACGGTGAGTTTTGGTGCTCCGCCTTTCGGTGCGAGGAGGAGCCCTTCGGTGTGGTGGGCTTCTTTGTAGGTGAAGGGGTCGTATGGTTCGGCGAGGTCAATCTGTTTGGGTGGGTCAGTGATTTTTGCCATCTTGTAGGCCATCCTGGCAGCCTTAGCAACATATTCTGGGAAGTAGAGGTCGCGGTTAGTCCAGTAGGCCGTATCTAGTGACCAGCCAACGCCGTCGAGCCAGACTGGGTCGTCGGTGTATTTTCGGGCGACGTCTTCGGAGGCGAGTATCATGGCGGCGGCTCCGTCGCTGGGGGGGCTGATGTCGAGGCGCTGCACTGGCCAGACCATCACTTCTGAGTCGAGGACGTCTTGAACTGTTATTTTTGCTCCAAGCTGGGCGCTGGGGTGGTCTAGCGCGTTGCCTTTGTTCTTCACCGCGATTGCTGCGATGTGTTCTTTGGGAATATTATGGACATGCATGTAGCGTTGCATTTCTAGGGCGAAGATCCAGATCAGGTTGGGTTCCAGTGGGCGTGTGATGATTGGGTCCCAGATGGTTCGGAAGGCGGTTTGTGGGTGGGGGTGGCAGGGGCTCATTTTTTCCTCTGCTACGACGAGGCATGTATCGAATAGTCCTGAAGCTACGTGCCACCAGCCTCCGATGGGGGTGAAGACGCCTGTGCCGCCGCCGACATAAACTCGTGTGTAGGGTTTCCGTGTGGCGCCTGCGCCGTCGAGGAGGTTGTCTGCTTTCATGTGGATGCCATCAAAGGCGTCTGGAGCGGTTCCCATGACTACGGATTCGATGTCCTCTCTGTTCATTTCCGCGGAATCAAGTGCCATTTCCACAGCGTAGTGGGATAGTTCTTTGCCGGTTTCTTGGAGTCGTCTTCGGAAGAGGGTGATTCCCGCGCCAATAATTGCTACTCGTTTCTTTACCATTTTCTCCACTCCTGATTTACAGTTCGTTGCTCAGTACTGCCACACAGCCTGTACCAGTTGGTACTCCGCGCCAGCTTTGCGCTACTGCTGTTTTAGCATCCTTTATTTGGCGCTTCCCAGCCTCGTGTCGAAGTTGAAGCACACATTCTAGGACAGATTGGAGCGCTGAGGCTTCGAGGAGATTGCCCACTCCGAATCGTCCACCTGAAACATTAACGGGGATTTTGCCATCTCGGTTGAAGGCGCCTTTTTGAAGTAATTTGCCAGCCTTTCGTTTCTCGCAGAGGTCTAGAGCTGCGATGTGTTGTAACTCCTTGTAGGAGAACCAGTCGTCGACTTCAGCTAGGTCGATTTGTTTCCGTGGGTTCGTGATTCCTGCCATCTTGTATGCTCGTTCCTTCGCAAGGTGCGTGTAGACTGCTGAACCCCATTCTCGGGACTCAAGCCAGGGGGTATCTGAACACCAGCCTAGGCCTTTCATCCATATTGGCTTGTCTGAGAGTTTCTTTGCCTTCTTTTCTGAGGCGAGTACCATCACGAATGTTCCATCGGCAAGAGGGCTGACATCAGATCGAGTGAGGGGGTCTGCAATCATCTCTGAACCCAGAACATCATCAACAGTGATTTTCGCTGGATAAACTGCAGCTGGGTTAAATATTGCGTTTCGCCGATTCTTGACGACTACCTCTGCACACTGTTCTCGTGAAGTCTTTGTGTCGTGCATAAACCTCCGCATTTCCAA
>CBDVBC010000013.1:0-11773 GCA_965372125.1 Candidatus Hermodarchaeota archaeon
TTCAATCCACTCACTGCCATGTTCCCATTTAGCGTAATAACCAGCGGAACCATCGGAACCTTCGGTACCATCGAATAACCATCTAATCTCATCATAATATTCGTTATGCCATGCTATGTCTACACCGCAACGATGCTCGTCGCTAGGATCGTAGTTCTCTGGTAAGTAGATGAGGTATTCTAGGACGTCGCCCGGTTGGCATTTAGCATAGGGAGCGTCAGTGTCGTGTCCCCCGAAAGTCCACTGTGTGAAGGGTTCATCTATCACATAGGTTCCGGTCCACATAGCATCCTCTGGATCGGTTGTGCATAGAGTATAGTCATGGTCAACGCTAAATGACAACGCGTATAAGTGCTCGGATAATCCCGTGTTTTCTGGGCTAAGTTCGTAGGGGAAGAAGTACGGATCGAATTGCCCGTTGTAGTCATCCTCCGTGCCACCTAACGCATCGGTTACAGTGGTTGATACCTGAGTGAACGTGCCGGTTGGATTGAATAGGACGTATGCGTCTGAGGATGTCGTGACTTCCCTTCCTATCTCGGGTGCCATGAGTACTTTGGGGTTGAACGGAAACCCGAATCTGTCGTCGCCCCCGTCCACGTACATTAATCTGCTTATAGTAGTCTCGTAGGTACTCGGTGCGCTCGGGTACAAGAAGTCAATGAAGCTAGCTGACGCGGCGCCCGGCAGGATGTTTGTGGGGGACATCTGAGCCGCCCACCAGCCTGGAATGACAGCGTTGGTGTCAATACCGTAGGTTGTACACATGCCCGTTGGTACCTTGTGGGGGTATGAGCCCGCGAGAACGCCTCCTTCGCTGAGGAAGTAAAAGTCGGTGTTCTGTTCCTGTTTGGTCTGCCACTCTAAAGGACGCGGAATGTTACCCCACTCGTAGATCTGTATCCAGTCCACGATGAGGGTTACGTTCCAGCCGTCAAGGCTGTGTAGTTGTAGTTTGATGGTGTCGATACTGAGTCCTGCGGGAAGGATGAAACGGTAGGTTCCACCGGACATTCCCATCGCCATCATTTCGGAAGTCCAGACGGTTGCGCCCTGGTAGTCGAGGATTATGCAGAACTGGCCGTTTTCGTTACCGTGGGCGGTCAGTTCCAAGACGTTGAATATGTCACTGCTTATCGCGTCGAATGAGTCCGAGACGAACAGTCCCCAGATTGGCCCTGGGTCGTTGGGGTCGTTGGGGTCACTACCCAGCTCCAGTTCCTTGTAGTTGAGAATGCCGTCCCCATCAAGATCTTTACCATAGTCGCTACAGTCTCCGATGGTGATGTTTGAGAACCCGACCGAACCACCTACCGCTTCAATCACTAGTGCCACTTGTCCGCTTGCGAAAGTGTTTTCGTCTGTGATGGAGAGTTTGTGTTCAATATAGGCGGTGTCCGTGAAGGTGATGTCGTGTCGTCCACCTACAACTCGTAAATAGAGGGAATGGGACTTCCCTGATACCAGTGATGAGGTTGGTATGATTGTGGTCGCTAGACATATGTCTCCTCCTTCATTGTGTAGCCATAACATGATTGAACTATACTCACCACTTGAAACGTGGTTTATCTGGACGTAGTAATAGAAGTCGCTGGCTTGGCGATAGTATTGGATGCCGAAGCTTCCGTCACTGGGCATGATGAAGTCTATCCATAGTTCAAGGTTCTCGTCCCACTGCAAAGTGTCCAGTAGGCACCATTCCATACTCCCCGAGACATATGTTCCCCAGAGAGTCTGTGCTCCAGTCGCGCCTTCTAGAATCTCCCACAAACCACCTCCGGTTGTGTAGTCCCAGTAGGTGTCTAATCCACGCCAAGTGAAGTTGGTGTAGAATCCCGTACCGAATCCCCAGAAAGCTTCATAATAGTCTGTGAATCCGTCGTTATCCGTGTCGGGGTCCTCTGGGTCAGTTCCGTAGAGTTGTATCTCCTCGAAGTTTACGAGTCCGTCGTCGTCACTGTCAAAGTCCCACATAATCTCGGGGTTGGTGCCGTAGATTTCCCACAAGGTGATTCCATACCCATTACCCGCGGGGTCGGCGCAGTCATAGACTCGTTCGGTGGGGTCGATAGAGTACTCTTCTCCATAGAAACCATATCCGTTGACTATACTTAGGGTGATTTCTAGCGAGGCGTCCGATACGAGATTCAGATCGCCGTTGTAGGCCGAGCCATCGTGTGCCCACCAAGCTGTGACTGTCAGTCCAGTCGTGAACAGGTCTTCTAGGAGAACGGATAATTCATCGATGCTGTAGCCATCCTCCCATTCTAGGAAGCGGCTGACGTTAAGGTAGTAGTCGTCTGAGCTGATTGAATACCTTACATGAGTCCACACGGTGGTGCAGCTTAGCCCTGTTCCCACGGTTATACCGTCGGCGTGGTCACTGACTGGCACCGCACTATAGCTCTGTGCGAAGGCTGAATGGATTTCGGTGGGTAGTTTCAGGACGCCGTCCAGTATACCATCAGCGTCGTCAACAGGGTCGCCCTCGGTGTATGATGCGCCGCCCCACGAAACCTCGAAGCCATCGATGTAGGTGCCGCTGTACTCGTATTTACACTTCACTTCCCAAGTAAAGGACGTGTCGCTGTCCACCCACCAGTCGGTGTCGGTGACTGAGTTCCATTCCAGAATCAGTCTGTCCGTTACGAATTCGGTGGTGGGGCTGGTGATGTCAAAGGTGTTTTCATAAATCGCACCGTAGGGATGATGGACACGGACCCGTGCTTCGAAATGATAGGACTCTGAAGCGGTGAGAGGATCCGTTATCACAAAGGCGCCCTCAGTATCGGTATCACCCCACGCACCGGAGTCCCCCCAACCCGAACCGATGTTTTGCATGATGACTATATCGTTCTCATAGCCTTCCCCGTTGTCATAGGGGCAGTTTTGTCCACCCTGAGCGTCGAGGTAATGGAGGGTGCCTCTGTACGTCACGGGGTCGCCTGCGTTGATGTGTTGGTCATCAACATCAAAGTTGGTGAGTTCCAAGGCGCGAAACAGGTCCACATAGTCCTCTACTGTTTCAGTATAGGTGGCTCCAGTCCAGTCAGGATAGTCTGTGCCCCTGTCGGGTTCGATTACCTCCACGATGATATCCACCTCGTCAAGGGATGTGGTCGCCCAGAGGGGAGAGTATTCCCAGTTGAAGGTCACTGATGTTGCTACTAAGGGGTCGCCGTGTTCAGCCCAGCCGTTGTGGGACATACTGAACCAACTGTTACCAGTGTTGTAATCGGCGGTTAGTGTCTGCCCTCCTATCATAACTTCAACCAGTGCGATGTCGCTAATAAGGTTAAGATCCTCAACGGTGGTTTGCACGGTGTAGGTCTTACCCGCGTAGCAGTTGTCTGATGGGCTGGAAACACCGCCTTCTTCAGAGCCCCAGGTGCTGTGGGTGGGCTCGTTTGTGGTGTACTGGCGTATATAGACCGAATCGAAGTAAGCGTCCACCTCCACGAACTGAGACCAATAGCGTATGACAGAAGTTAGTTGAGCAGTGAGAGAATCGGTGACACCTGTAATGGTTCCACTCCAGTCCCACGGCAACGAGTCCCAGTCACCATCGAAATCAATGGTCCAAGAGTCGCCGTAACGGCTTATATCGTAGACAAGTGTGCCCTCATTCCAGCCGGAATAGAACCCATCAGGATACTGACCGCCCACGGAACCGTCCTCCAGTCTACGTATGACGACGTAATAGTCGCCCCGCATCCCGAAACTGGTTCCGGTCTTGTCACCATCGGAGTCTAGGAAATAGGCGGAGCATACATCAAGATCCCCGCCGCGAATATAGTCAAGGTCACTGAACCGTGCATTGACATGCATAGCGAGGTTGCCAGTGAAGCTAGAGATTGTGTTGAAGTAGTAGCCCGAAGAAACCGCAGACGGACTGGTTACACTGGCATAGATGTGTAGTTCTCCGTTTGTAACATCAAAGCTGTGGTCAGGGGATTCGTTCACCTCATTCCATTCCCAGAGCGTGCCTGTTCCAATGAGTGTTCCACCAACACCCGTGTCGGAGCCTACGGTGGCGGGGTCGCTGAAGTCGTCGCCGAAGACCATTGTGTTACCTATATTACTTGTTGTGCTGGCGTCGTTATATCCATAGACCATATAGATGGTGACTTGTCCGCTTTGAGGGATGCTGTCAATTTCGACCCAGACGCTTGCGATGTCGCCTGAAATCGACTCAATCCAGTAGTCGAGTTCTTCAATTCCGTCTGCCTTAGTGAAGCGAAGATCGGCAAAGTCGGAGCGACACTTAATGTCTTCAATATACACATCCTCACCATCATCATTGGGAGGAGTATCAGTTACCCTGTGGATATTGAAGTGAACCTGATAATCGGTTAACTCACCATCCGCTGAGCCCGTGATAACATGTTCCTTACGGTAAGCCCAGTCGCCACCTAGGAAACCAGTGGGTCCGGCGCCGTCGTTATCCATATTTAGTATCTGGGTGTCACTTATCGTGGGCGCGTAGTTGTAATCGGAGTAGGTGATGGTGAGGTAAGAGTCTGGTGGATTAGGGTAGGTATACTCTCCGTAATTAGATTCGACTTCATACCAGTCTGTAGAATCGCCCCACTCGTCGCCCTGCATACTGATTGCCCACGCCGCGTGAGAGTATTGGGCGGTATAGGCTGCGGAGATGTGAGCTGTGACGTCTATGTCTACATCCACTCCATCATTGGCTTCGGAGTCCCAACCGTCGGTAGCGCCCAATGCTGGGGAGTCTGGTGGATAGGTGGTGGGTAATATGGAGAGTGTTGTACCACCATGATAATCTGCCCATGTCCACCAAGTATTATAGGTCTCGCCTTGCCAGTTCCATTCGGTCAACTGACAGAAGTTGACGTTGTGGTCATGAATGCCACCGTGGTCATTACTATCGGGCGCGATGTAGACCAACCAAGCACTATCGATTTGCTGGAGGTCGAGTTCAGTATAAATGTGGCTTATGTCGAAACGGGTGAGGATGCGGTGACTCTTCCCAGCCGATGTCTCTTCTTGGTCGCCCCACGCACTAATCAGTGGTTCACTCGACACCCATTTGCGGACTATGGCGTCGTCGAAGTAGCTGTCGTATCCACCCCTATAATTTCTCACTCTGAAGGTGGCGAGGTTGGTCTCTGCGAGGCGGGTGCTACCCCCTCCCACATGGACCTGTGTGCCGTCGATGTAGAATCCGATATTAGTCGAGGAGACCCTGAACTCAAAGTAGTGCCAGCCGCTGGTACGGGCTATACTTGTTACCACATAACTTCCCCCGTCCCAGTACACATAGTGAGTGTCAAACGAGCCGTGGGGACCTAGCCATACCTCGTTCGCTCCGTCGCCGAGTCCAATCATAGATTCCCAAATGTTATAGGTTTGGAGAGTGTCGTCCACCCATACTCCGTAGGCGTGGTCCTCGGAGTCGGTCACATAACTGCTTATCGTGTAGTACATACCCGAGCCGTAACCATAATCCATTCTGAGGCCATAGGTGCCTGTGTGGTCGGCGATGGTCAACGCGTTCTTGCGGGCGGTACCCCATGACCCGTCCCAGTCATTGAGATTACCCTCCTCCATGTCGCATGCCTTGGCGAAGGTATTGTCAATGTTACTATAATCGCTGGGTCCGCCGTAGTACATGTAGAGGACGGTGCCTCCTGTACTGATGGTGGGTATTTCTACCCATGTCACTCTGTCTGGATGACTATAACTGTCAAGTTCGTTCCAGTGGTCAAGCTCGGTGATTCCGTCTTCTAGGGCGAAGCGTGGGTTCGAGTAGCCACTGGTATCGAGACGGACCTGATAATAGGATAGGGGCTCTCCGCTCTGACTGGTAATAGTGACGGCTTTACGGTACGGCCAGTCGGCGAACGCCCAGTCGGCGAACGCGGAGCCAGGTTCTTCGATACCGAGTTTGAGGTCGTGGTCATATGCAGTGTCCACTCGTCCATAATTATCGTTTTCATCTCTCCAAACATTCACGTCGTCGTCGTCTTCATCTACGAGTCCGCTGAACGTGGGGTCGATAATGACCATGGTATTGGCGGCGAGTGGTCCGCGGTGGACACATCCCACCTGGACGACGCGTTGAGTACCGCCCCAAGGAGCCTCCACATCGAGTATTCTCAGGCGGGCATCACTGAAACCACCGGCGAGCATGTCAGCGAAGTTCATTATGAGTCCTCGCTGGTTCTCGCTTAGGAGTTTGAGGAAAGACTTGATGTTCGTTACCTCCCGCACGACAGTTACGTCATAGGTAGAATCAGAGCCGTCCTGGTCTTGGGTCGTGACGCTATCGAGATCGTAGCCACTCCTCCAGCCAGTACTCAAGATGTCGTAGATGAGCCCCATGTCTGCTAGGTCATGTGAGTGACATTCAAGGTAGATCTTGAGGTGGGGTGTGGGGTCGTTATCATAGACGCGGAGAGCCAGTGTGAAGCTCCAGACGCTGGAGAGTACGCTGGCATATTCTGTTGTGTAGCCGAGTTCCGTCCAGCCCCCCGTATCGTTCCGGAAGGCGGAGATTGAGAGCCTCGGATCTATACCCGTAGCTGCCCAGTGGTCCTTGTTAATTCTTGCTAGGCTCCGCTGGTACCAACTATCCCCTATTTTCGCTAGTATTCGGGGCATGATGTGGTACTGGGCGGTGCCCAGTGTTGGGAGAGTCCTGTCTTGGAGCCTCGGAGCGTAGACCATCTGCCCGAGAGTGTAGGGTCTATCAGGGTTCAGGGCAAAGCCCGCGACGGCTCCGGTGGTCTGCAATCCCACGCCCCATATCGATGAGGGGTAGGTTGAAGTGTATGATAAGAAACCGGTGACATCGTCGAAGACCAGTTGTGTGTCATTGATTGTCTGGACGACGTATTGCGGAGTGTATTCATAATTCTGTACCCAGACGGGGTCCTCGGATGTGCCGAGGTTGGTCATGTCGTAGCCCATCTCGTATTTCTTCTGGACGGGGTTCGTTGTGTTAAGGTACTGTACCCATGTAGGTCCCCTGTCTATCTCCCACCACATGCTCTCGGTGGTGTCGGGGAAGGGTCCTGTCACGGTGGGGGCACCTGGGGGAGCAGCGGCGTAAAGATGGAAGTATCCCATACCGTCTTGGACATTCGCTGTCCAGTGCCTGTATCCGTCCTCGCCTATGAGGTCAGGCCAGCGCAGAACCTCGAAGTCTTCTCCGAAGCCGTACGGCGGTCCGCGTCCGTATTGATCAAAGTAAGCCTCGCGAGGCGCATCGTCGCCAGTTACACAACTTATCTCGTCTACCTCGAAGTAGAACATGCCCGTTTCATCTGACGGTTTAGAAGTGGTGAAGCTTATACCGATGAGTTGGTCAATTTCGTGTCCATATTCAAAAACGTGAGCCCAGTCAGTGTAAGGATATTCGACTAAGTGACCACCCCACGGAAATGTGGAACCTCCCCACGTAATCCATGGTTCATGCGAATCTCCACCGGCGGAGAGTGCAGCCCATTCTACAAGGTTGATGGTGACGTTTGTCCATTCTTCACTCTCTGGTAAAAAGAAATTCATGTGGGCGATTTGGTCCTGTGGATAAGAGCCTCCCTGTTCATCATGCCACAGTACAATGATTTGTAGCCTCGTGGTTGAACGGGAACGGTAATAGAAGTTCAGCACTGGATAGAAGTCGAGGCACACAGGTTCAGTGGGAAAGAGGGATTCGGTGTAGAAGGACTCCGCGTCGCTAGTATCGGAGTAGTACTCCCAGCGCACACCCGAACCAACGTAGCCCCAGTCTAGTATACTGTGTTGAAACAGGGAGTCGGGGTCCGCGCTCCATGAACTGAGTGCGTTATCCGTTTCGAACCAATCGCTAATCGGGTAGACCTGCCCGTAGGAGTCGCTGGGGAACCATGACTCTTTCACGGCTGCTTGCTGGGAGCCCAGAACGAGGGTACCCCCTTCCTTAATCCACGCTGCTAACAGGTCTGCCTCGTAGCGGGTGAGTTCATACCCCCTCACATTGTCGGAACCAATCCATAGAATGTGGTAGTTCCAGATAAGGGCGGGCGAGTGTACCGAACTTGAAGTCCATGCATCGTTGGGTCCATTCTGGGTGGCGAATAATGATTTATAACTCTCTGAGCTGAATTTGTCGATGTGGCTGTAGGTCTGGTGCTTGAAGGCGGTTGCCCGTAACGCATCATAGATGCGGGCGCGTTCAGGCTCATCGCTTGTAACACATGCCACCATCTCGTCTGGATTACCCACGGTGCAGCCCGACTCACCAACTATTGTCCCGAAGAAATCCTCCCAGGTTTGACGCCTACCCCCTGGCCATTTAATAATTTCCTCTCCGAGGTAAGGATGTGTTTTTGCATGCTTTATCCATCCCGTTTCCTTCTCACCTGTTTCGGGATAGTATGCGTCTATGTAAATATACCTGAGTTCACGGGGAGAATCTTTGTAAATTTTATGCTTGTAGCTTCTGGCGCTGTATTGGACTCCGGGAACCGGGTGATTTTTGAAAAAGAGGTTCAAATCTCTGACCATGCTCTCCAAATAGGTGTCAGAGGGGACGTCTAGATTACGAAGTCCCTTTATGATCCCTTCTGCTTGTGGGTCTAGGCGTCTGGACGATGATACTTGTTGTCCATGATTGAGCTCTTCTTCATAGGCATCGCGTAGTCGTTGATAGAAGTGTGACAGGGGTTCTCTTTGATAACCGCCCGTGAGTTCCATGTCAGTGAATCCTTCCTCCCATTCAATCCAACGCTTTACGACATAGCCCACCGTTTCGTTGTAGGTTTCTACGACGCGTAGTCCCCCTCGCCTGTCATAATGGGGTACGCCGTCGGCATCCTCCCAAACAACCTCGTCCCAGTCTGTGGTCCTGACATATTCGCGTTCGACGGTGGTGCGCTGTAGCACCGTTATCCAATCGTTCATTCCTCCATCGAGGTAGGATCGGGCGCATAACTGGTTTGGATTTATACCTATTTCGGCTAGGAAATCGTTTATATCATCCGTGACATTGGTCACCGAAGATAACCGTGTTCGAGTATAGGAGTCTCCCTGTGCCAAGGCGACTTGATGCGTACTCGCCATGAACAGGAATATCGCCGCAAGGGCGAAGGATATGATAAGGATTCGTTTATACTTCATTTGGGGGCCTCATTTATTGGATTTATCATGAACTACGTCGTAGACAAGACCGGCGCTGTGGGGGGAGCGGCTTTCTCCCTTGTCCACTCGAACAGATGTCGAAAATAAGCAGTTACTGGGTTTTGTCCATTCCATCTCGTCCACACCAGTGTGAAATATGCGTGCTAGTGATCACTAACAAGTCCAAGAACAGGGGTGCTGACCTCCCACCCATATATGGCTTACACCGGGCAGGAACCCGCCATCCAGAACGGGGATAGAAGCCGTCTAGAACCATTCCAGACACCCGCCTTCCAGCCGAGAGCATCTGGGGCGCCCAGAAAGCTAGGAAAAATTCTGTCCAGAAGCCCTGCAAACGCATAATTTTGACACCCCTATAAGACTAGAGACACGACAGAAAAATTCGGTCTGATATTTCTTATCAGCGGTTCATTCAGTGGATTCCAGCTTCGGCTGCGAACTGGCGGGCCTCTTCTGTTAGGCTGTAACGGACAACCCCTGTACTCCTGTCTAATTTTTCGTCGAGTAAACCGTGTTCCCGCAGGAACCCCAGACGCGTACCTATCATGTGCTTGTGGAGCCTAGTTCGACGGATTATCTCCTTGAGCGTTGGTTCCCCCTTCCCAAGGCACCGGACTAGTCCGCGGAGCCGTTCATCGTCCCCCAGCTTTAAGGCAAAGATGTGGCGGTGTGGTCGTGGCTCCAACCCAATCGCGGCGTATCCTTCCCCCGTGAGGCCGTGGTACATGCGGAGCCTACAGTAGCCGGCGTCCACGGTGACGATCAGTCCCTCTTTACGGAATTCTCGGACCAAAGAGTCGGTGTATGCTTTGCTCCAGCCCAGCTCCCTCGCGATGTCACAGACGGGTAACTGCCCCTTGGATAATAGGATCAGTAGGGGGCGCTTCCACTGTTTGTCCCTTACCTCCTGATCACTGAGCTCCGGCTGGTCCTCCGTGGCACCGACAGTCTCTCGTCCTTCCTTGGTGAGCCAGAAGAAGATTCTGAAGGTGGTTGTGGCGGGGTGTCTCTCGACGAGTCCTTCTCGGCATAGGAAACGGGTAAGCCAAGCCACCCTCTTTGGCGTCTGCTGGAGGCGGAGAGAGAGTTCGCCGTTGCTGCACGGTTCCTCAGCTAGACGCTTTAGTATCTTCGAGGATTGGGTGCAGGTTCTTGCCAGCCCCTCCACAGCTCTGCCTCGGCGGTAGAATCTCCGAAAGAGGGCGTGGGCGCATCCGTCCTCTGGTCCCATCACTTCGCTCAAGGTGTGAGCTATGAGGTTAAGGTCAACCTCCTCGGTAGGATCTTCCGCTACCCCTTCCTCCTCGACCATGTACTTGTAGAAGCTTCTGAGATGGGCGAACCTTGATCGTAGGGAGCTGTGCCTGTTGTTTCGTTCTGTTTTCAGGTATCTCAGGTACTCCCTGACGTGGGACTCGGTTACCCTTTGTGGGGCCTGGTTGGTGAGGCGGAAGAACCTCTCCAGTTCTAACCTCGTGGTCCGCGTCGTCAACTCACTCCAGCCGTATTTACCGCTCCGGTACGCGATGAAGGCTTCGATGGCGGTGTGGGCTTCCTCCTTCAGCAATGTCTGACAAACTCCGTATTCTTTAGGGTTATGACTAGAAGGGTGTTGCCAAAAGGCAACCAAGACTTTGGCGTCAACGGCTCCTCCATAGGGCGTAGGCTAGGACCGTCCCGCCCAGGATGCTGGCGCTCCCCCAATAGGGACAGTGCTTTGTGCTGGTGCCTTGCTTTGGATTTGGTGTCTTAGTGTACAAGGGGAAATACTCCAACATTTAGAGGGGTCACCTTATGCGGCGGCGGATTTTAGTTCATTTATATTGATTTCGGTGCCTCAGTACAACTCCCCCGCACTCCAACGCCGATAACATCCCTCCCTTAAGAAACCATAAGTCCCGGCAAGCTGAAACTGTCACAAGCGGATTTGATACAACCACCCATTCCAGTACGCCTTCACCGACATCAGCTCCGGCGGCCTCCTCGCCGCCCTCACTGCCCTCCTCGGCAAGATCCTTCTGAGCCTCTTCGTCTTCACCATCGGCAACAAAGTCGAACGCCAAACCCAGCGACAAAGCCAAACTCCAGGAATTCGCCCAAATCGCCTTGGGTGAGGAGTAGCCCTTCGCTGATGCGTCATCAGGAGTTCAAATCAACCGAAACACAGACTTAAGCCCTCCCACTAGGTGTCGCCACAGAACTCACGGAGCCGTCGGAGGTTGCCCGACACTCCTCGGTGCGGTTCGGAGTATTTGTCCGCGGTGTACACCGTGAGGGCAGCCTGGAATGCCTGGCGTGCCCGCCGACAGTTCTCCGCCTTATCCTCTGCCTCCGCCAACGTCATGTAGGCGATGCCCAGGTTGTTCTGAGTCTCTGCATAGAACTGGGGGAGGCGGTCCAGCTTGAACACCTTGAGGGCCTCTTCATAGGCTTTGATGGCACGGCGACAATTCGCAGCCTTATCCTCTGCCTCCGCCAACGTCGCGTAGGCGATGCCCAGGTTGTTCTGGGTCATTGCATAGTCCTGGGGGAAGCGGTCACGCTTGTAGACCCTTAGAGCCTCCTCGCAGGCTTTGATGGCACGGCGACAATTCGCAGCCTTATCCTCTGCCTCCGCCAACGT
>CBDVBC010000014.1:0-11637 GCA_965372125.1 Candidatus Hermodarchaeota archaeon
CAATCCGCCTTCGCGAGGCTCAACCCTTTATCTTCTCCGCGGGAAACACACGAATAGCTCTAGCATTTAACGGAACCATAGCAAATTATCGAACTTTACGGAAAGAACTCAAACGGGAACGCTTCAAATTCGTTACATGTACCGACACGGAAACAATTGCTCAACTTTTCGCTGCTAAATTGAGAAAGACTGGACACGATTATATTGCGTCCTTCACATCTTTGATGGAGGAATTGATTGGCGGATATTCACTCGCGGTATTAAACGAGAAAGGAGACCTCTTTGCAGCCCGGGATCCCTTTGGTTTTAAGCCACTCTGCCTTGGGAGGCTAAGTGAAGAGAGTTTCGGTGTTTCCTCAGAGAGCTGCGCATTCGATACCATGAGCGGACAACTTCTTCGTGACGTAAAGCCTGGAGAAGTCGTCAAAGTGAATCACGATAGCGTAACAGGAGTTCAAATCCAGAAGGAGCAGCGGCATGCTCACTGCATGTTCGAATATGTCTACTTCAGCCGCCCTGACTCCGTTATCGACGGCCGCTCTGTTTATCAAGTTCGGCAACGCCTTGGGAGAAAGCTAGCAAAGATTCACCCAATAAAAGCAGACTTGATTATACCTGTACCAGACTCAGGGAGAGGTGCAGCCACTGGATTCTCTATTGAAAGTGGGCTCCCAATCCGTGAAGGGCTTATGAAGAACCGGTATATTGGCCGCACATTCATTATGCCAACTCAAGGGTTCCGAGAATTTTCTGTAAAGTTAAAATTGAACGCTATCCGCTCAGTTGTTCAGGGAAAGGACATAGTCCTTGTTGATGACTCGATTGTCCGCGGCACAACAATCAAACATATTGTCCGGCTGCTTAGGAGTGTTGGTGCTGGCCGTATCCACCTACGCATCAGCTGCCCACCGATAATCATGCCATGCTATATGGGCATAGATTTTCCAACTAGACGTGAACTCATTGCAGCAGACCACTCCGTTGAAGAAATTTGTCAATTTATCGGTGCAGACTCCCTTGGTTACATGAGTGTTGATGGACTAGCAGAGGCGATTGAAATACCTAGAAACCAACTATGCCTTGCTTGCCTCACCGGAGATTATATCCTCCGTAATCGACTAAAAGGACAATCTGTAGAAGCACTAGAAACCGCCTTCTCAAGACGCCTCCCCTCACAAAGGCAAGAACCTTAATCTCAATCAATTATATTTCTAGATGGTTTAAGAGACGAAACGAGTTCTCCGCAAAGCGCAGAGAGCCTACTTGATCGTGATTTCTATGAAAACTTCTTCCGGAACGCGTATTCTCATAATTTGACGCATGGTTCGTTCGTCTGCTTCCAAATCGATGAGGCGCTTATGAATCCGTAGCTGCCACCGATCCCATGTTGGAGTTCCCTCCCCGCAAGGTGATTTTCGAGTTTGTATCTTCATGATTTTTGTGGGCAAGGGAATGGGACCAGACATATGTACCCCGGTACGACTAACGATGGCCTTCACCTGTTTACATACGTCATTTAACTTAGCTATATCCACACTTGAAAGCCTAATACGTGCCTTTTGGACCATCTTTGACAACCTAGGTAATCTTTTAGCGTGAAGACTTGCCATCGATAAAAGGGTTACATTTAACTCTTTTCACGAAACACAAAAGCATGAAGGAATAGCAACAGGTAATCCCACCTGAATTTCGAGAAAAAAAGGGGAAGGAGGGACGAACATCCCGAAGGGTCGTCCACTACTTCTTCAATGTTATCTCTTTAACCACGCCTACCGCTACTGTGCGGCCACTGTCCCGAATCGCAAACCGACCCAACTGCTTAATATCAGCAAAACGCTCCAAACAAATCGGTTGAACTGGGTGGAACTTGACAATGGCAGCATCACCTTGCTTGATGAAATCCGGCTTCTCCTCCACAACCTCACCAGTACGCGCATCAATCTTGCTGACAAGCTCGGTGAAGGTCGTCGCCATTTGGAGTGTGTGTGCGTGCATTACCGGGGTATAGCCTGCGGCAATCGCTCGAGGATGGTGAATCACGATAATTTGCCCAACGAAATCGGTAACAACTTTGGGCGGATCGCTGATGTGACCCATGACGTCGCCGCGTTGGACCTCGCCTTTATCGAGACCTCGGACGTTGAAGCCAATGTTGTCGCCTGGCTCAGCTTTGTCCATTCGCTCATGGTGCATTTCGATTGACTTGATTTCACCTTCTTTCCCATGGGGCATGAAGATCACCTTGTCGCCAATCTTCATGACACCGGTTTCAACCCTGCCAACAGGAACAGAGCCTACACCTGTGATAGTGTAACAGTCCTGAATGGGTACACGCAAAGGGTCTTTGATAGGTTTTGGTGGCTGCTCGAACTTGTCAATAGCTTGGAGCAAGGTCGGACCCTTATACCAGGGCATCTTATCGCTTGGCTTATCAAGTCCATCGCCAGTCCAGCCGCTTGTTGGTATAAAATCAACTTTACTGGGGTCGAATTGAGCACCCTTTAGCACTCCTGTGACCTCTGCCTTTATTTCCTCGTAGCGTTCTTGGCTCCAAGGAGGTGTAGAGTCGTCCATCTTGTTAATAGCGACTGCGACTTGCTCGATACCCAAGGTCCGGGCAAGGAAGGCGTGCTCACGGGTTTGCCCACCAGCACTAATTCCAGCTTCAAACTCACCCTTACGTGAGGAAACGACAAGAATCGCCGCATCAGCCTGACTAGCACCTGTGATCATATTTTTGATAAAATCTGCGTGCCCGGGTGCGTCGATTAATGTGAAGTAATGTTTCTGGGTCTCAAACTTTCGAAAAGCTAGGTCTATTGTTAGCCCACGTTCTCGTTCCTCCTTCAGTCTGTCCATTACGTAGGCGAACTTGAACGAGGCATCTTTCGTTTCTTTGGCTAGCTTTTCGAGCTTTAACATTTCCTGCTTTGTGAGTGCACCTGTTATGTAGACTAGGTGACCCATAAGCGTCGATTTACCATGGTCGACGTGACCAATGATGATCAAATTGATGTGTGGCTTGTCTGCCATTTCTATTTCTGCCTCTTGTTCTTTTATTTGAGATTCAGCTTGACTTGCGAGTTCAAGCTTTGGTTTATTTTGTTCTACAGCTTGACTAGCAAGTTCAAGCTTTGGTCAAATCCTAGTGGTTGATATAAAACTGTTTTGGCAATGGCGCCTAGAGGGTGTGTGGAGTTTGACGTGGAAGGGAGGGCGTTTTAGCGTGCAGAGAGTGCCATTCGCTCCTTTTCTTCGCGTCGTCGCATAGCGCTGCTCCTAGAGTCGCCAGTAGAGGCCGCGATTAACTCATCAGCAACAATCTCCTCGACGGGAGTTAAAGTTCCAAAACATTTGCTCCAGACTGCCTCGGCGAGGAAGCGAAGAGCGAGGTCGATTCGGCGGAGTGGAGCAACATCGCAAGCGGTGTGATAGCTGATTCCGCCGTAGCTGATGCGTGTCGTCTCCTCTCTTGGCGCTGCAGTTTCTATGGCTTGTACGAGTATTTGGATTGGGTTTTTACCAGTGCGGAGATGGATGATCTCAAAAGCGCCTTGGACGATAAGTATAGTGTGACTTTTCTTACCCGCGATAAGTCCTGCGTTACGGCTTCCTGCACTGCGGCGGCGTGCCCAGCCGGGTGTCATCAAACGATTTATGAAGCGTTCTACAATTGGTACAAATTGTTTACCAAACCGGCGACGTTCATGACGGCCATGAGTATGAGGGATTATGACCGGGCGCAGGCAGATGTATTTGGCGAGGGCGGGATCACGTTTTTCTATGCCACTTGAAGTCCATCTGTCAAAGAGTTTAATCTCTCTGGAGGAAGAATCTTCGGACGGTTGGGGTGTAGGATCTGAGGACATATGATTTCTGCACCTCGGTTAGCGTTGGGGCTTCTCGACCTTGCCAGTAATCATTGCTTCTAGGGAAGCTCCATTGCATTTTACTACTTTCCAGCGAACCCCGGGAATGTCGCCCATGGCGCGACCCCGAGCACCGCCAATGCCTTCGATGATGACTTCATCGTGTTCATCGACGTATGTGAGCGCTCCGTCACCGGGCAGGAATGCAGTTATTTGACGCCCGTTACGAATAAGTTGAACCCGGACGCATTTCCGGATGGCAGAGTTTGGCTGCTTGGATTCAATTCCCACTTTCTCAAGAACAATGGCACGGGCTTGGGGGGATCCCTCAAGGGGATCAGCCTTAACATCTAAGCGGAGTTTTCGTCGCTTGTAGTAACGTTCTTTCCAGCGAAACTTCTTTCTTTTATTTAGAAGTTTACGACCAGCAAATTCACCTTTAGGGGCTTTGGAGCCTGGCAAGTTATCTTTACCTCACATGTTTTGAGCGCTGGCGATTTCGTGGAGAGCTATAAAACTCTTGCTATATCATTTTGTTTTGAGACACTCTCTAGGCAATGGCGATTGTGTCAACACCGTGATGACGTTTTGCTATGATGCGGGCGCGCCCTATGTTTCGACCATTGCGACCGATAACACGACCACGCTGTTCAGTACTCACCGTAATGATGGCGACCCTTCTGCCCTTCTGTTCTTGGACTTTCACTGCCTTAATTTGTGCGGGAGCAAGAGCATTTCTAATTAGTTCTTCTGGCGTGTCCGCTGCTTCCACAACATCAACATCCCTCTTAATAATTGTTCTAACGCGTTTTATTGTGGCGCCACGGCGACCAATGGCAAGGCCAAGGTGGCCAGCAGACACCACGAATATAATGCGGTCACCCTCTTGGTCAATGACGCAGTCTTTGACTTCCGCGCCAGTTATATCGCCAAAGAGGGCTATCAGCTTCATTTCTTCCATGCTGAATTTGATTGTTGCAGAGGAAGAGGTCATACTAGTCCGCCCCGGTAAGAATGCTAATATCTGCATCGCCAGGCTCAAGCAAAGTGAGCGTTGTTACCATATGAGGCCGCCCGCAGAGTTGCCCAAGATCCCAGCTATTACTTCTGTAGTGGTGAATTGGTACTTGACTGATTTTCGCTAAATTGCTGATTTTGTCCACAACTTCAGGTTGTGTATTGCCAGCGAGAATTATGACCCGTGGAGAACCCACACGAAGTAGGTGTAATGCTCGGCGTGTACCAAGAACTGTCCTTCCAGATTTAACGGATAAGCGGATAGCTGTTTCAGCGTCCATAATGATTTCACATCTGACAATGCTGTTGTTACTTTTCACTAGGAGGTTTAGGAGGCATCATGAGTAGGTCAATCGATCCCGTTCCCAGGGGCATCTGTTGACCAACGATTACATTCTCAGTTATTCCAAGTAATGGATCTTGTTCACCTCGAATGCTAGCATGAATTAAGTGCTTTACCGTTACTTCAAAAGCAGCGCGAGAAAGAACGCTGGATTGCTGTCCACTAATACCGTGACGTCCGATTTGACGTAGTTCCCCCGTGTTCGTCATCAGGTCCGCAACCAGCATAATGTGTCGGATATCAACATCTAATCCTTGTTCATCAAGCACCTTCTCAGCCTCTATAATTATAACACTACGTGCTGCTTCAATCCCTAGCGTTTCAGCGACTTCATGAATATGGTTTGAGAGAGTTCTAGTATTATCTACACCATTCGTGCGTAAAACCCCCCTCAAGTTTGTGCCCTCAGTGTCTAAGTATATTTCACCCTTTTCTTTATTTACAATAACCCGTTTCACACCCGCGAGCCCCTTGATTAGAGCTTCCCTTACTTTCTTCAGTATTTTTTGGAGCTTCGCCATGGGGACCACTTCTTCTCCTTCACGGAGCCCAGGAATAATCACTATCCGCTCATTGTCACCCTCGACCTCCCCAACCTTTAATGTTAAAAGCTTTTCTTGAATCATTTCTGATGTGACATTCTTGTCCTTCATCAGTTCTGGGTGCAGTTCGACGATAATTCCTCCCTCAGCAAGATCGATGGCAACACTTTTGGATACCCGTTCAACTTTTGTCTGTTCAATTTGCTGAACAAGTTTCATAACCTTTTCCTCGTCTTGACGGTGTTCTTCATCAAGGTACACGCGCATCGTAGGCGTAGAAGGGTTTCGCCGCGCATCAACAATCTCGATAAGGCGAGGAAGACCGAGAGTCATCATAAGCTGAGCGACTCCAGCGTAATGGAACGTCTTCAATGTCATCTGCGTTCCAGGTTCACCAATGGACTGTGCTGCAACGGCTCCGACGGCTTCACCGGGTTCCACGAGAGAATCGTGGTATGCTTTTCTCACTGCTTTGATGATGCGAGTTAATTGTGTTGATGAAATCTTGCGAGATAGTAATTGCTCACGGAGGTCTTCGATGAGGCGGGGTGGGAGCTTTTTCTGTTGTTTCTGCAGTTTCTTTTCGATTTCCTCTGGAGTGACGAATTTTGATGACATTCTATTCTACCTCTTTTGGCTCAGGACGCGTTCGATGATAGCGGCGAGATTTACGGCTTTCCCGTGATCACTTCGGGCAGGGTCCACACCATCCTCTCCATACTTGAACTGTATGATTTCTCCTTCCGAGTTTCTGACTGTTTCGTCGTACTCTACCTTTAAGTCTTGGAGAGCGTTGATGAGGCGGCGTTGCATATAACCGCTTGTGCTAGTTCGGACGGCTGTGTCCACTAAACCTTCCCGTCCGCCCATCGCGTGGAAGAAGAACTCTACTGGGTTGAGGCCTTTACTGTAGCTGGCTTTTACAAAGCCTCGAGCTTGGGGGGTGAGATCACCTGGTTTGAAATGTGGTAGTGTTCGCCTGCGATAGCCTCGATAAATACGTTTACCACGTACCGCCTGCTGGCCTACGCACGCTGCCATTTGGGTTAGGTTGAGCATGCTTCCTTTGGCGCCAGTTGCCGTCATAATTACAGCGTGCTTGTCTAAACCTAGTTCACGACCTGCTACTTCTCCTGCACCATCCCTTGCATTGGACAACAACTCCAGCATTAGATTCTCAAAGGTTTCTTCCAGTGACCGACCGGGAGTTCGTTGGAGTTCACCTGCCCTAAAGGCGTGGATAAGTTTTTGTCCCCTTTCTTCTGCTTCTTTTAAGATGTGATTAATTCGTCGAACGGCGGCAGGTGTAAGAGTGACATCATCAATCCCCATGGAAAATCCACTGTTAGTTATCAAAGTAACTAGTAAAGGACACATTGAATCAAGAAAACGACGAGCCGCACTATTGCCATAGTCTTTGACAATACGGTGCAGTACACTATTAGGCTGAGCTGCACCAAAGGATTTCTTGTCGATTACACCTGCGAGTAACTGACCATCCCTAATTAACACAAAACTATCATAGAGGCACTCTTCTTTCCGACAAACGTCGCATTTCCGGCAAACATTAGCCTTTAGAGAGAGATTCAGTCCCTTAGGGAGTAGCATGCTGAAAATCTGCTTTCCCGTCCACATCGGCTTAGGCTTGGTAACGGAGGGCTTTGGTAGATTTTCTCGGAATCCCGCTGAAGCGAGTAACTGACAGGTCTCTGCTTTAGTGAAAAGAGTTCCCTTTCTTGTAAGTAAGTAGGCGGCAGAGATGTAATCCTGGATCCCACCAATGATTGGTCCACCGTAACGGGGGCTAAGGATTTGTTCCTGAACAAGCATTAGGATACGGGATTCGGCACGAGCCTCCTCACCTTGAGGAACGTGAAGGTTCATCTCATCTCCGTCAAAGTCAGCATTGTATGGTGGGCATACACAGAGGCTTAGACGGAATGTCCGGTAGGGCATCACCTTTACTTCGTGGGCCATGATGGACATTCTGTGGAGCGAAGGTTGGCGATTAAATAGAACAATGTCTCCGGTGCGCAGGTGGCGTTCGATGATGTGCCCCGCATCAAGTCCATCTGCGTTGTTCTTGCGATCCTTGACAAACCGGAGGTCAATTCGCTTACCATCTGGGCGGATGATGTAGTTGCACCCAGGATGTTCTTTTGGCCCTCGTAACACTAATTGACGCATATCTTCGATGTTCCATTCAGTAACGCGTTCTGGTACCGTCAGAATCTTTGATATCTCAAGTGGAACGCCAACCTCATTGATAGAAAGATTGGGATCAGGGGAGATAACGGTGCGTGCTGAGAAGTCCACCCTCTTACCAGAAAGATTACTTCGAAATCGACCTTCTTTACCTTTGAGGCGTTGAGCGAGGGTGCGGAGGGCTCGTCCGGATCTGTGGCGGGCTGGGGGAATCCCGGAGACCTCGTTGTTGTAATAGGTTGTGATATGATACTGGAGGAGTTCCCACAGGTCTTCGACGATAAGTTGTGGCGCACCTGCTTCAATATTCTCCCGAAGTCTCTGGTTGATTCGTATGATATCGACTAGTTTGTGTGTGAGGTCATCCTCTGACTTGACACCTGATTCAAGTGTTATTGATGGACGAACTGCAACAGGAGGCACTGGCAGTACAACGAGAATCATCCATTCAGAACGCGATACACGGGTGTCAATGCCCATCAAATAACTGTCTGATTCCGGAATTCGCTCTAGCCGGTCGCGGATATCAGTCGGTGTAAGCCGCACACTGCCCTCCATCTTTTCTTCATAAAATGTCGTGGGTTTCTCATACTTGACTTTATATTGTTCTGCTTCGCAGAAGGGGCATATGGAGGGTTTACCTGCGTCTTTGAGTACTGCATCAGCTACATCTTGGTCGATTTGACCAGTTTTTTCAAAGGCTTCATCCATTCGTGCCTTATAGGCAGGAATTAGCTCTGGCTTAAGTTTCAGTCTAGCGCAACGCCGGCAGATAGATTTAAGGAATTTTTTGATTATCTTCGCGAAACTGACGTGAACAACGGGACGCGATAATTCAATGTGGCCAAAGTGTCCTGGGCATTCCCCTACACGATTTCCGCAGGTCGTACAGCGTTGACCAGGTTCAATTGTTCCGAGCTTGCGGTCCATAAGACCTGTGGATATTGGGAGCCCGTCCTCATCGTAGGTATCAGCAGTAACGATTTGTGTGACACTCATTTTTCGGATGATGTCTGGGGCAAGAAGCCCAAACCAAATGCTTCCTATTTTTTTCAGTCGATGTGAAATTTTCTATTTCCTCCTAAGTCCTATCAGCCAGTCTCAGCCTAGGCCATATCCCAAGGGAGATTAGTTCTTGGAGTACGAGCTTGAAGGCATAAGATATGTTTACCTTGCTTATTGTCGGGGTTTTGGGCGAGCAGACTGGGCAGCGGTATCGGTCCCGGTTTCGGTCATACTCTGCGAGCATTCCGCATTCTTCACATATTGACGCAGTGTACTTGTCGGATTCTTCTAGAAGACGTTCGCGGAGGAGAAGTGCAGCTCCATGCCCTATGAGGCAGTCGCGCTCCATTTCACCAAAGCGTAGTCCGCCTTCTCGTGCTCGACCTTCTGTGGGTTGTCGTGTCAGGATTTGTACAGGACCCCGTGCTCTCGCATGCATTTTATCAGCAACTAGGTGGTGGAGTTTTTGGTAATAGATAACGCCGATGAACAAATCCACATCGTACTTCTGGCCAGTAATACCATTGTACATGGTTTCTCGTCCACTGTATTTGAAACCTAGCTCGTGTATCTCTTTGAGTAATTGTTGAACCTTAATCCCTGAAAACGGTGTGCCATCTATTTTTTCACCCTTGAGGCAACCGATTTTTCCTCCAATGGATTCGAGGATTTGTCCTAGCGTCATACGACTTGGAAATGCATGGGCGTTCACAACGAGATCAGGTACAACGCCGGATTCAGTGAATGGCATATCCTCCTGGGGCGCTAGGAGGCCTAAGACACCTTTTTGACCGTGGCGGCTGGCAAATTTATCTCCTAACTCTGGTATTCTTTCATCTCGAACCTTGACTTTTACGAGCCGATTACCATCGATGTTCTCGGTGAAGATTACTTTGTCAATTGTGCCCCGTTCGCCGTGCCGAAGGCTTACAGAGGTTTCTCGTCTTTTAGGCCCAGGTACTTCCAATTCAGTGTACTCTTCAAGGAACCGGGGTGGGCTTGTACGACCTATGACAATCTCGCCCCCCTTGATTTGGAACTCGGGTTCGATAATACCGTCCTCGCTCAGTAAACGATAGGATTCTGAGGCACGATATCCACGAACCTCCTTACTCGGAATCTCAAATTTATCCTCTTGCCCGCCCGGATATTTACGCTCCTCAGCATCGTAACATCGGAAGAATGTTGATCGGGCTATACCCCGTTCAACGGAGGCCTTGTTCAAAACTAAAGCATCTTCAATGTTGTAACCCTCAAAACTATGGATTGCTACGACGAAGTTTTGGCCTGCGGGGCGTCGGTCAAAGCCAATTACCTCCATAGGCCGCGTGGTTACAATCGGGCTCTGGACATAATGCAGTAGGTGGCTGCGCGTGTCAACACGTAACATAAAATTGGCGGAGTAGAGACCCAAAGCCTGTTTAGCCATTCCAGCCTCGTATGTGTTTCTTGGAGATTGATTATGCTCAGCAAAAGGCACTAGACTCGCACAGATTCCCAACACGGCTTCCGGTACAAGTTCAAGATGAGTATGATCTGAAGTGACATCCTCTGGATTCATGGCAATTAATGAATTCTCCTCCTCTTCAGCATCTAGATACTCAATGATGCCCGCTCTTACAAGATCATCCCAACTTAATTCTCGGTTACGAATTCTTTCCACAAATTGCTTCTCCAGTAATGGAACGCTATCTATCACTACGATGAGCGGACGTCTTACGCGACCCGCATCACAATTTACTTGAACTTCTTGCGTATCAGCGTAGTAAGCGATATTCACTTCATCACTAAGTTCACCCCTTCGCCGTCGGTCGCGAAGCCTAGTGACAAGGAGATCAGGGTTAGAATGGACACCCATGAACCGACCATTCAAGTAAATGTAGACACCTTTACGGTCCTCCAAGGACATACCTTCTAAAGGAGATACCTTTAGGGAGAGTAATGCCTCCTCCACATCAGCCTCATTTGAGCCTACAGAGATGTAAGCCATTAATGCCAAGTTTTTTACAAGACCACAGTTAGGTCCTTCAGGAGTTTCTGCTGGACAAATCTTCCCCCAGTGCGTAGGGTGCAGGTCACGTGCTTCGAAGTGTGGTTGGCTGCGGCTTAATGGGGAAACGACTCGGCGTAGGTGACTAATAGAGGACATATAGTTGACTCGGTCGAGGAGTTGACTCACTCCAGCTTTGCCACCAACCCAGTTCCCAGTTGCCAAGGCGTGGCGCAAGCGCTCCGTTATTACATCAGCGCGTACCGCGGTTTTGATAACGGGTTTGCGTCCTCGTGTCGCGGTACGTTCAAGTTGGTACTTGATATCACGGCAGAGGTTGAGGAATGCAACGCGGAAGAGACTGGTAAGCAGATCTCCTGCTAATTTCAGCCGCTTGTTAGCATAGTGATCCTTATCATCCTCTGATCGTTTGCCCAGAGATAACTCGATGAGACGCTGAGCCATTTGGCCTAAGTAGTGTGCTTTAGCTAACCCAGAATCTGAGTCAGTACCGATATGCGGAAGTAGGTACCGATTTAGCACTTGCCCCGCCCGTCTTAAGCGATAATCTTTCGTCTGCCCAACCGCTACGCGTTTCCCTATATAATCCAATGCACTTTCGCGTGTCGCCTCTGAATCATTTGGAACCACTAGGGATTCAGCGGC
>CBDVBC010000015.1:0-11355 GCA_965372125.1 Candidatus Hermodarchaeota archaeon
TTTTGGTCGAGGCGACACCTAACAAGACGACTCCCTTGAACAAATGGAGAAACTGCAGGAGAGTATTTCAGCGGCTCGAATTGAGTTAAGCAACCCTGACCGCACCCGCTTTGTCATCGTCATGATTCCTGAAGCGATGGCTGTTGCAGAAACAGAACGTCTCCTCCAAGCGCTCTACGAGTTCCAAATTCCTAGCAGTCATATCATCACAAACATGGTCTTCCCAGAAGTACTTGACTGCACCTTTTGCAAAGCTCGTAAAGAAATGCAGGAGCAATACTTGGGCCAGATTAGGGACATCTACGACGATTTTACGATTTTGGAGGTTCCCCTTTTCACTCATGAAGTCCGTGGTCTTCCCACACTTCGCCGCCTTGGTACTCTCCTTGCCACTGGAACACTACCCGAACTTGGTGATTAATGTTGAAACGGAAACAAAAACAGATTCTGATGTTCTTCCTAATCTTCCTGATTGTCGGTAGCGCCTTCGTCACCGTTGCCCTTATAGCATTCACCATGCCGCCACCACCTTAATCCTAGACCGAGAACACAAATAGACTTATTAGGTGACACAAAGAGGCACATATCATCAAAGAAACTGGTTAGAGGCACTAATATTGACGTTCAGATGTACGAAATGTGGAAAGGAACTTGTTTGCCCATACTGCTCAACACCTATTGCTAGCATGCAGCCCACAAACCGCTGCACCACCTGTGGAAAGCCATTTGCCACCATACTTCCCAGCTCGAAATGCCCATCCTGCGGGGCCCGGATAATGCAGAAAGTACGCCCACAGATTGTCAAGAAGCTCCAGCCAATCTGATAATTCAGGAAACTAAGCGATAGTTAAGCAAATTTGAGGTCTGTAGTTCAGGTTCGAGTTCTACCAATTACTAGTTTGCTTTCATTATTTGGCGTAAGCTTTTATAGTTCTAAGTCTAAACTTCTACTACCCAATCATTGAGGTTAAACATGTCCGACGAGATTTGTTCTATTTGTAGCTTGCCAAAAGACATCTGCCGCTGCCAAGAACTAGCTAAAAGCGAACAGCGGATTAAGGTGCATGTCGAAAAGAGGAAATGGGGAAGGGAAGTTACCCTGATTTCCGGTATTGATAGCCGCGAGATTTCCTTGTCTGAATTGATAACCAAGCTGAAGAATAAGCTTGCCTGTGGTGGGAGCGCCAAGGACGGCATACTCCTCCTAATGGGTGATCACCGTCACATGATAAGGCGCGTTCTTGAGAAGCTTGGTTTCCCATCTGATAATATCGACATAAGTTAAGCCATCTGCTTCGCACACCAGAGTCATATTTCCTGCATCAAATATGAGAGTCCTAACAACGACCATCCTAACTGGGCACAAGGTAGAGAGGAAAGCTTTTTGTGTTGGGATTCTCCTCAACGTGAATTCGTGCCGGGATGGTGTAAGCTGGTAAGCACCAGGCACAATGGTAGCATTGAAGCCTGTGGAGCTTTAGGTCCGGGTTCGAATCCCGATCCCGGCACCACCACTTTTACTGTAGTAACTAGAATCCTGATACTTTGTTGGTGCTCAAAATGACAGGGATTAAGCGAGACAGGGATTTTGCGGTTGGTGGGTTCCGGGATTTCTATCCGGAGCTGTACGGGAAAATCGAAATGATTCTAGATGTTTTCCGTCAGATCCCAAGGTTGTTCGGGTATGTCGAGTACGAATGCCCAACGGTTGAGCCATTGAAGTTGTATCAGCTGAAATCGGGTGCTGGTCTAATTGAGGAATCTTTCAGGGTTACCGACCGTAAGGAACGGGAACTCGTGCTTCGTCCCGAAACAACTCCGTCTCTGGCCCGGATGCTAGCAGCACAGCAGCAGTATTATCCACGACCTATTAGGTGGTTCTCCGTTTCACGTGTTTTCCGTGATGAAACCCAGCAACGTGGTCGCGTGAAAGAGTTCTGGCAGCTTAATGTCGATATCTTGGGGATTGAAGATGTGGCTGCTGATGCTGAGGTTATCGACATCCTTGCTAATATCATCAAAGCTATCGGTTTTACTCCGAAGGATTTTGTAATCCGTATCAATGATCGGCGCTTTGTTCAGAGCTACATCGAATCCCTTGGACTCGTAAACTATATTGACATTATCCGGACGCTGGATCGCCGAGACAAGATTGTGCAAGAGCTAATAGAGGCCCGTCTTCGGAAAGAGAAGATACCAGCTAAGAAAGTGACAGAAATCGCACTCTTGCTCCGTCGCTACACTAAGGGTAACAAAGAGGTCCTTGGGGAATTACCACGTAGAAAGAAAATAAGAGAATTGGCAGAGAATTTACCTACTATCATTCAAGAGGCGATGATTAAAGCTCTAGAGGGCCTCGGCGTTTCCAGAGATTCAGCCATGAAACTCTTCGAGTTCTCTTCAATTAGTGGCAGCCCAGGAAACTTCCTTCAATCGATGGATGGCCTGAACTTGGATTCAGAAACGCAACAGAAACTTGATCCTCTCCGCCAACTTGCTTCACATCTAGAAGAACTAGATATTGAGGATTGCTGTGAATTTGATGCGAGTATAGCCCGGGGTCTAGACTACTACTCAGGGATTGTGTTTGAAGCTTGGGATAGAAGCGCTAGAATCCCTCGCGCCATTGCCGGTGGTGGCCGGTACGATGACCTTGTTGATATTTTTGGAGGACAGCGGCTCCCTGGAACAGGCTTCGGTTTCGGTGAAACCGTTATCCTTGCCCTTGCCGAGGAAAAGGGTATTCTTCCACCGATTAACCCTCCCGCTTCAGTTTATCTTGCTCCTGTTTCAAAAAATCAACTTTCAATATGTCGCCAGTTGGCGGCTCGTCTACGCCAATCGGGAATCTCCACTCTCTTCAACGGATTTTCTTGGTCATTATCTAAACACCTAGATGACGCAGGTAAACGAAAGATTCCTCTCGCTGTAATCATTGGTCCTCGTGAACTAGCTAATAAAGCTGTCAATGTCCGCGATATGATCTCGGGGAAGGAGCAGCAAGTAAGAATCGATGAGTTAGCTGAATTTGTGATAGCATATTTGAAGCGTGAATAGACAGAGGGTTGGCGAAGATGTCGTTGAAAGGGAGTAACGCTTTAATAGTGTAGGATATCTTATCCTACATCTCTCTAAATGGGAGGTTGACTTACTTTGCGAGGTAAAGCATTACTAGTAATCACGGTATGCATCTTTGGACTATTTCTCATCCTAAGCAGCTCCTCACTTCCAAATTCGGCATTAATTACAACACCTCGGAAAGTTATGGCGTCAAACGTCGAGCTAACTATCGATTATGGGAACACGACGCAAGTATCTTACACAAGTCTGTCGGGTTCAACTGTTTTCGATATTCTCAACCAGTCAGCAACCGTCACCTATACGCAATACGCCTATGGACTATTCATAGAGTCGATTAACGGCGTCTCCAATAACGAAGGTGGCAGTGGTTTTTATTGGCAATACTGGGTGAACGACGAGCTGGCCCCAATTGCTGCTGACCAATATGTTCTCTCAGATTCCGACCAGGTTTTGTGGAAATATTGCGCACCCATCCATACATCAGATGAGCCGCTATCAACTGGGCCAGATTGGTGGATTGGGGCAGCTCTAATTGTGTGCGTAGCTGGTCTAGTTATTGGGGGCGCACTTGTTGTTAACAGAAAATTATGGTGAAAGAAATGGAACAACGGAAACTAATCATGACAGGCGGTATTTTGTTTCTAGTAGCGCTCTTGTTAGGAAGTAATACGCAAGTAGTTGCACAAAGTACGGTACTTTATTCAGACTCTGTCACTCCAACACCCTTTGTGAATCCTTCTCTTAAATGGGCAATCACGAACGTTACTGATGAAGTTGTCGGGTGGGGGTGGGGCACAGGTGATTATTGGAAAGCAAGTGAAAGTCAACAAGTCACCTTTGAAATCGCTGCAATCCAAGATAATGAAGTGCATGGTCAGTTTACAATCGGCAACTTGACATTACTGACAAACGATTCTAGAATCGCTATAGAGTTAGTATTCTGCATCTGGTTCAATATGAGCGTCTGGTTTCCGGGTCTTGTGTCCCACCTAAATTGGGCGGCTGTTGATCAAGAAGCCATTGCGTCAGTAGGTGGTTGGATGGCTGGCGACCTTGAAATACGGACAACAACTGTTTCAAAAACTTATATCTATCACCAAGGCGATTTCGGTAACCAGAATACGACGCTCATCTACGATATCAGAACTGGTGTCCTACAGGAGGCTTACACCGAGTTCTTTTTCATGAACGATTACCATTTGGGATTACAACTGGTACAATCCGCACTGTTTCTTACTCTTCCTGCCATTTTCATAGCTGGAATTACTGCATTAGTAATCGTTGTTGTCTTGTTGGTCCTTATCCGTAAGAGGAAATGAAATGGGGCATGTCATGATAAGCACCAAGAAAGGCACACGTATTCGTTCCAGAAATCGTTCATGGACGGTGGCATTGGTAGCAATACTGGCCGCCACAGGGCTGGGAGGAAATTACGTGTTGTCTGGAGCACCGAATGTAGAGCTTTCCTCAGCGATAGTGTTCCTAAGCGGATTCTTGTTTGGAACCCCAATAGGCGCCCTTGTTGGCTTGGTTACTATGACCATCTACCAGCTTTGGAATCCGTGGGGCGCATTTATCCCACCCATTGGCTTAGCGGTTATCGGCTGCACGACATTCACAGGCATTGTAGGAGGGATGGTTGGCCGAAACAACTATCTTTCTCGCAACGTTGATAAAAAATGGTTAACTTTCTCGGCGGCGTTGTTTGGTGTAATTACTACACTCTTTTTTGATTTAGTTACGAATTTTGCCTTCAGCATCACAATAAACCAATCTTATGTTATCATTCTTTGGTTCGGGCTCCCCTTTATGCTTCTGCATATAATCAGTAATGGTATTCTGTTTGGCTTGCTGGTGCCCTCTATTACTCCAATCATCCAAAACGCACTATTAGACTAGTGAGTAAGACTAAAAGCTACTAGTGCGAAATCTAAGTTGATTTGGTGATTGGAAGGTTGTTAAACTGAAGCTAGTAGCTTCTCTAGATATGGACGACCGGGTTGGACCGCCTACTCAGTTTAAATCATGGCATCTATTAACTGCTCTCCTTATCTTCAGGGAAGCGAGAGAGCCAATTGGGCGTTATCAGTTAGGCGATAAGCTAGGATTAGGTGGAGGGAGCGTCCGGTCACTTGTCAAGTTCCTACGCAGGAGAGATTTCATTCAACCAGTAAAGCGACGTGGGCACCAATTGTCAAGTGAGGGGCAGCAATTCATCACTGAACTATCCCAGGTGCTGGTAAAGATAGTGAAATTACCTCAAAGTGCTTTCACGGTAGATCAGTATAATTTCGGTTGCCACCTTCGAAATCGAGCTTATTTAGTGACCGATGGAGTCACTCAGCGAGATGCAGCATTGCGGGCAGGCGCTAGTGGAGCGACTACTTTGGTTCAGGAACAGGATCCCGAATCGCTCGTAATGCCAGTAGAACATCGTGTCTCTCGATTGGAAGCAGCCTCATTACTCGAGCACTTTAGCCTTAGAGAGAAGGACGTGCTATTAATTGGGAGTGGGTCGTCTTGGGTTGTAGCGCGATTAGGCACGCTCGCAGCAGCGATTACACTATTAGATGTGTAGTATCTGTCTCTCCTACTTAGATTTATTAGGCTGTGTTGCATTTTTTCTAGTGAAACGAAATGGGATGGAGATATTTCATCAAGCGACTATTAGTCATCTTGACCGTCTTTACAATCGGAGCATTACTTATCATCCCGTTATTACTCGGTGGATGGACTCTGTGGACTATCATCTTGAGCCTCTTTTGCGAGGGGGCAATCTTGCTGATTTCCGGGGCCCTCCTAGGTACAAGTTTTACTCAAGGTGCCAGCTATCGCCGTTACGCAACGAACCCCCCGGTGACCCGTGATACCAGACGACATGCCTCTTCCCGCTGGCAAGAGCAAACACAGAGCAAAGGCGCCTTCCTTTTAGCAGGCGGAATAATATTGGCTATCGCCTTGATATTACTAACAATTTATCCACTCCTATCACCGGCATGAACTCAGACAGCAAAGTGAACAAATACTATCGAGTCTTGGCGTAGAGCAGCTAGTGCTGTTAATTTAATCGAGAACAAGTTGGTCAAGGAGCACAATCTCCCGGTTTCCAAGTCAGTTTTAGCACTAGTCTGAAAAAAGGTAATCTGTGTTCAACGGCGAGAAGTCACAAGGAATCTAGCCTGGCGTTGAACTAGTACTGCTGCCGAGTTGGGAGAGGACCAGTTGACCAAGGCGCTCGAATGCAATTCCAACATTCAAGCCTGATTTTGCGCTACTCTCTATAAACAGCATATGATGTTCTCTGGCAAACTGTTCGCCTTCCCCGGGCGCCACCTTTGCGGGAAGATCAGCCTTATTCCCAATTAGGATAATCGGTATGTTTCCACAAGCCTGCCTTACCTCGTTAACCCAATAACCTAGGCGTTCAAAAGAGAGCGGATTTGCTTGATCGTAGACCAGAAGAGCCCCCCTTACACCACGATAGAATAAACGGCGGATAGGACCGAACCGTTCCTGGCCTGCAGTGTCCCAGAGCTGTAGCCGCAAGATCCTGTCACCCATCTCGATGTCCTTCACGAAAAAGTTCGTGCCTATCGTCATAATGTACTTTGGATTAAAGTATCCTTCGACGTAACGCACGACGAGGCTGGTTTTACCGACTTCGGCGTTCCCTATGACTGTCACTTTGGCGATATGGGTCCAGGGCCGTCTTTCAGCCGCTTCTTTTTCCGTTATCGTGTCTGAGGAGCACATTCACCATCCATCCCTTGTTTAGCCCTCCTGTCTAGCTGAGGAGTGCCTGTTTGTCTTCTCCTAGATAACCGCTATAAAAAAAGGTTCTGGTTTTCTTGCATCCCTCAATTATCTCAACCAAAAGCTGAAGAACCGCAAACGCCTATCTAGAATGTGGAGGCGCTACTTGTGAACAGTGACACGATTGAAACTATCGAGTTTAGTCAGGTGCAGCGAGAGCGGTTCACTCAGAGGTTGCGCGACAATCTCTGGGATGTTGTTGTGATCGGTGGTGGCGTGACCGGGGCCGGTGTTGCCTTAGAGGCTGCGACCCGGGGATTGAGTGTCGCGGTTCTTGAGGCTCGCGATTTTGCCTCGGGAACTTCCAGTCTGTCTAGCAAGCTAGCCCATGGTGGTATTCGGTACATTGCTCACTTTGAATTGGGGCTTGTTCGGGAGGCGACTACAGAGCGTAATTGGTTACGCGATACAGGACTGCCACATTTAACCCGTCCACAGCAATTCATTATCCCTTCCTTCAGGGCAGGGAGAGTTGGTGACCGAGAGCTCCCCAAGAGCAAAGATGGGCTAGGCAGGATGCGGTTTGCCACCTTCCTCTATGATTTATTGTGTGGCTTCAAGAATTATGGAAAGCGCCAGATCATCAAGGACATCAAAAGAATCAGAGAGATGGAGCCTGCACTTGAGGCTTCGCGTCTTAAGGGGGCTGCACTCTACTATGATTGCAACATCGATGATGCACGTCTAGTGATAGAATCCCTCAAAGAAGTAATACAGAAAGGGCAAGCAGTAGCACTTAATTATTTACGGGTCGTCGAGCTCACCCATAACACTTCAGGGAGAGTTAATGGAGTGCAAGCTATTGACTCAGCTAGCCACGGAAATGAGAAAATCGTGGTTCGAGGGAGGGTAGTGGTCAACGCGACAGGTGTTTGGGCCGATGATATCCTTTCCTTGAAACAAGAACAACATTCGAAGGTAATTCGGCCTACGAAGGGCGTTCATATTACATTCCACAGAAAAGACCTACCAGTGAACCGGGCTTTTGGTATACGCTCTATTGATGATAGCCGGTTCTTTTTCGTACTACCTCGTAACGACTGGGTTGTCGTTGGAACCACAGATACCGATTTTTCAGGTGAACTTGCTGAATCCTACTGTGAACGGCAAGATGCGGACTATCTTCGTAATACGGTTAGCGCCCTTTTCCCAGGCGCCAATATTGGAGATGATAGGATACAAGGTACTTACGCGGGACTCCGTCCTCTTGTTTCAGAACCAGGTAAATCGGAAAGTGAGGTTTCTCGTAAACACGTAATATTAGAACGCGACGATGGATTGTTTAGCCTCCTGGGCGGCAAGCTCACGACTTTCCGAAAAATGGCTGAAGACCTCTTCCTCAAACATATACGCAAAGTAGGGAAAGAGGTGGGTCTGCCGAAGTTCTCCTCTCGAAAGAACCTCACCAAGATTGCTTACACTATTGCCATAACCAAAGAGGAATGGCAGAAGGCACCTGAGGTCACCAGCTCTAAGCTTCATCCACGAATCCTTCACCACCTTTACGAGCAATACGGTCGTGGTGGGTTAGTAATTCTTAGCCAAGTACAGCAAGAACCAGCACTAGGTAGACGAATTCTTGATGACTCTGCTTATCCTGTGGAAGTGAGTCCTTGGATTATTGGTGAAGTGGATTATGTGGTTCGATATGAGGCGCCGCTTCGCCTAGAGGATGTGCTCTGCCGCCGAATGGAAATCAGATGGCTTGTTCGCCCCGAATACCAAGGACAGGTTGCGGCAATAGTCGCGTCCCGTATGAGCGAAATACTTGGGTGGTCAAAGATTAGGATTCGAGAGGAAATCAGAGACTACCTTCAAATCATAAGGAATAACAGTTTCTTCTTCAAGGGCGAAATCCCTGTCCCCGACATATAATTGCAAAGGCTTATTTCAAAGAAGTACATATCAAGTCGTGAGGTATTCCCCAATGAGTCCACGTAAAATATTTCGAACTGATTGGCTGTGGCTCCTCATAACCACGGTCCTTATTATCAGTGCAGTAGTGTCTTTGTTTTGGGTAGCAGCCATCGATGGTTATCGTCCACAGTATCTTTGGGATATGATTCCACACGCCCTCTCAGGAGCAGCTCTATGTGCCTTTTTCCTAAACTTTAACATCAGTCGATCCAGAAAGAAAGTCATCGCAATAGCCCCCTTCATCTTACTAACTCTCTTGCCAGCTATTTTAATCACAATCGCTCTTGGCGCCCTTTGGGAAGGAATTGAGGTGGGCCTTCCGTGGTTGGGCTTCTTCGCCTGGGATATCTGGAACATAATCCGCGACATCATAGCTGATGTGATTGGAGCCATTTTCACGGCAATAATCTACTTCTACCACTACGAAGTTATTGAAGAAATAGGGCCCTCAGAAATCGAATCAGCCCAAGATCAGGTATCTAGTCAGCCACCAGGTAAAGATACAATGAATTTCTGTGATAACTGCGGTTCAGTAATGCCTCCTGGAGAACACACTTGCGATCACTGTGGCGCAAGAGGATAGCCAATAATTCAACGACATCAACACCCACCACACTCAAGGATTATTTATTTCTCCTTTATTCCTGGAGCAATGGCAAATTGGATGTATCACAAGAACACCTAATAATCCCAATACCAGTAAATTGTATATCTAAAGGAAAATAAGATAACTAGCCCGAAGAGGAATCCGAAATGACCGAAAAAGATGTTTACAGACGACTTCAAGAACACCTCGATAGTCTACCTGTAGGATACCCTGCCACCAAATCTGGAGTAGAGCTACGAATCCTACAACGCCTCTTTACAGAAGAAGAAGCAGAGATGGCCTGCCACCTCACACCCTTCGTCGAAACCGCTGAACAAATCGCACAAAAAAGCGGACACACCCCAGCAGATGCTGAGAAGCTACTGGAACAGATGAGCAGAAAGGGACTCATCTTCACCTCCCGAAAAGGAGGCAAAACCACCTATAGGGCAGCTTGGTTCGCTATCGGAATCTTCGAACACCAAGTTACTCGATTGACTAAGGAGCTATTCGAGGACGTCGAACAATACATCGAAGAAGCACTACGAGACGAGATAATCTCGGCAAGCACGCCGCAACTCAGAGTAGTACCTGTACACGAAAGCTTCGACCCCCAGATGCAAATAGCCCCATACGACTCGGTCAGAGCACTAATCAAGCAGCAATCCAAAATTTGTGTCGCGGAATGCATCTGCCGAAAGGGCGCGAAACTAAAAGGCGAAGGCTGTGGAAAACCCCTAGAAACCTGTCTCGTCTTCAGCACTGGAGCGTACTATTACTTGGAAAACAAGCTAGGTAGGGAGATTACCCAAGAAGAGGCGCTTAAGATTTTAGACCAAGCGGAGGAAGCTGGTCTCGTCTTACAGCCAGGCAATGCCCAGAAGACATTCAACATATGTTGCTGCTGTGGAGACTGCTGCGAGATCCTAAAACACCTCAGGAAATTCCCCAAGCCCGGCGAGATGGTCGCCAGTAACTACTATGCCCAAGTAGACGCCGACTCCTGTTCTTCCTGTGAGACTTGCCTTGAGCGATGCCAAATGGACGCCATCACTATTCCTGACACAGCGGTAGTTGACCTAGATCGATGTATTGGCTGCGGACTCTGTGTGACCACCTGCCCTAGCGAAGCAATCACGATGAAGCAGAAAGAGGAGAGTAAACTGACGGTTCCACCAGCGACCGGCACCGACCTCTACATCAAGATTGGCACAGAGCGACAGCAGAGAGCCCAGAAAGGCACCTAGTTGACAACCATCATAAGCAATAAAAAAAGAGGAGAAGACCCTCCCATAAAGAGAGGGCTCCTAGTAAGGTTATGCTAGACCGCGTTTTTGGAGTTCCTCTGCGCGGAGTACACGTCGAAGAACCTTTCCCACATTGGTTTGTGGAAGGGAGGCGCGGAATTCGATTTCCTTGGGTTGCTTGTACTTTGTCAAGCGCTTGGAGACCCACTCCAGTAGCGCCTTTTCTGTTAGTGATGCGCCAGGTTTCAGCACGACATACGCTTTGATGAACTCTTTGTTCGGGTCCTTGTCAACCGGGATACCGACAACCGCAGCCATAATGATCTTCGGATGCTCAATAAGAACATCCTCAATCTCTCGCGGATAGGCCTTAATACCTGATGGGTGGGAAATCATGTCTTTCTTTCGGTCAGTGATTACAAAGTATCCTTGTTTGTCCATGTGTCCGATGTCGCCGGTGAGGAAGAAGCGTTTTCCGCCGATGGTTGGCATGACGTCTTTGGTCTCTTTCTCCTTGCGCCAGTAGCCCTTCATGACTTGTGGTCCGTGGATGGCGATTTCGCCGGTTTCGCCTTGCTTCAGCTCTGTTTTGCCTTTTTCGATGTCCATGATTTTCAGGATTGTGTCGCTGATTGGTAAGCCGATGCTTCCGAATTTCCGGTCTCGAACATTGGAGGGATTTGCGGTAGCCATTGGGGCAGTCTCTGTTAA
>CBDVBC010000016.1:0-10874 GCA_965372125.1 Candidatus Hermodarchaeota archaeon
TACCGCCTAAGTGTGCTTTTGTCGAAAGGGGCTAAATCACTGGTTCTGGAGCGATTTTGTTTCAGGGATACACGACCACCATTTTCCCCCCTCTTTCTTTCTGTTGTTAGCATTCCTTTAGTTTGGGCTAATTTTTTCGTCTTGTTTTGGTTGGTGATTGCGGTGGTGATCCGTTTAGGCAATCATCCAGCCTGCTCGTGTGATTGTGGAGGTTACTCGAATACCACAAACGGTTTTCTAATTACATAGTTTGGTATAATTATTCGCGGGCGGAGGCTTCACTGGCGCCTTCACGGATGTTATTGAAAGCGTCCTCTCGAACCTCATCAGCGCCGAGGTAGAGCAGATACTAAGTGCATACGCAGCCGATTCTATCATCGACAGGTGTTTCCCTATAAACCTCCCGAACGTCTGCACCTCGCTCCTTCTCGTCTTTCTGCTTCTGTTCAGTCCCTGAAACGTTCGACCTCCTCGGTTCAAACCTCTAGGGGTTTCTCTGGTTTCTCGATAGTTTCTCGGGTGGCGTCTTTTCAACGAGCGGCAGTGTACGCACCGAGCCTCGGCGAGGTGTTGAGCTGGCCGCCACGTACCGCCTAAGTGTGCTTTTGTCGAAAGGGGCTAAATCACTGGTTCTGGAGCGATATTGTTCTTGGGTACACGACCAGGTTACCATAACTTAGCATATCTTCACCAGGAGGGGTTCAAGTGCTAAATCAGGTTCCAAGCCCACCGCCGAAGCGGGGGGTCCCCGGCTACCTGGAGTGGCCGGGTAGGCTCCGCAGCTGATGTTGCACAGCTGTTTCATCGTACGCCAGCGCCTCACACCCATCCTTGTGGGTCCGCACGGGCATAGGGCAGTTAGCCCCCGTCCGCCTCCCTGTTCTTCCTTCCTCGGACTTCCACAGCCTTCATCTGTCGGGACCCCAAGGAGGCATTTCATCAACCCCCGAAAGAGGGCGTAATCGATGACCTTGATGGCAAACACCACCGCCGCACACTTGTGAACATCCAACCCCCACAGCAAACCAAGTTTTGACCCGATTTTGCTGGTGTAAGCCTCACTCCGCTCAAGCACCCGCACTCCCCGCCCTGTCAGCTTCCATTTGAGCAACTGTCGGAACTTGTACTGGGGCATCTGCCGGACCTTCCGTGTTGCTCTCCGGTTGGGGCTATTGAAGCGGCCCGTGTTGAGCTTGCCCACCACTACATCCGCGTCAAAATGAGTCGCCATATTGCCGATTTTATCCACTAGTCGGTGGAGTAGGGTGTCTCGGTGTTCACAGCGCACGTACTGGGTTTCCTGGTGGTAGAAGCTACCCATGGCCAAGACTCGCAGTGTTCCCTTATCCAGCACGGCAAACCCAGTATGCCCTGCGTTGACATCCAAGGTCAGGAGGCGGCTCCCCTCTACCACCACAACGCTGGGAAGGGTAACAGTGATTTTTACATCATAGCCTCGATCGTTGTCGCGGTGCCGCACCACCACCTGATAAGCCTGGGAACCATCTAGGAGATGGCTATAACGCTCTAGGTACTTCTTGGGGATGTAGAGTCGGGGGGTGATCCACTGGCGGGGCTTGCCGGTGCTGATGCGCAGCTGCATCGACTCTAGATTAACTCGGAGGTTGAGGTTGCCACCCTTCACTTTTTCGCCCCGGGATATGAGGAGGGCGTCCCGTCGGGCCCGATATTCGGCTCGGGTGATGCGGCCCTTTTCTCGGAGCCGCTGATTGCGCAACCCCCCAAAGGTGACGTGGCTTCTGGGGAGAGACAGGATGGAGTGGTGGGCGTCCTTGGCGTAGCGTCCGTTGAGGCTGAAGCGTTGCTGGAGGGTGCTCTCGATTTGTGGTGTGGGGGTTTGTTTCTGTCGGAGGCGGTAGGCGTGGCGGCGGGCACCTCCAAAGCGGCGGAGCAAATCGTCTAGATGCCTTTTCTCCTCGGGTGTGATTTCACAGAGGTGGGCGGGAATGGTCAGTTTCTGGGTGGTGGTTTCAGGCAGAGAGGCTCTCCTCATTGTTCTTTCTTTCTTGGTGGTTTGGCTTTTAAGGGGTTGGGGGGTGGGGATACTTGAAAGCCATCGAGTAAGATTAAGTAATATCAAGTTGTGTAAAGTTATCTGCAGCAGTTACAGACCACCATTCTCCCCCTCTTTCTTGATGCTTATTTTATGCTAGACTTCGCTGTTTGAGCCGTTTTTTTGGTCTTGGACTGCTACTCCCAACCATTGCTGGTGGGTCCTCATATTACTTCTTTCTTTAGTTGTTGGGTCTTTAAGCGTCTTTGTGGATGCGAGGGTGTATGAAGTCTTCCACTCTTTCTTCTTTGGCGAAGGTGCTGGTGGTTGGTGCTTGTGATGTTGGGAAAACAAGTTTGGTTAACAGGCTCGTTTTTCGGGATTTTGTTGAGGTGTCACCAACTGTTGGTGTGAACTTGGCTCATAAGGTGTGTAATGGGAGTGGAGGTCAATTGAAGATCAGTATTTGTGATTTTTGTGGTCAACCTGGGTTTAGCCCTCTCATGCCGGGGTTATGTAGTGGTGCTGTGGGGGTTTTTTTTTTTTTTGATTAAAGCGACCCCTCTTCCCTTTATGAGGCTGCTACATGGTTGAAAAATGTCCGGTCTTTTTCTGTTCCTTCGCAACAGTATGTTGTGGTTCTGGCTGGAAACAAGGCGGATCTCCCTCGAAGGGTGTCACAAGAAGCCATTGATAGGTTTTTTGCAGCCAATGGCATCACTGATTATATTCCATGTTCGGCTAAATCAGGTGAAAACGTAACTCTCGTCTTCAGAGCCCTGTGTTCTATTTTACAGGACTGTTTTCCTGGTTTCGCTGAGCAGTCTAGTATTCCTCGTCCTAGCCAAGCGTGAAGCTGAGTGTTTCTCTATTATCAACTAGACTCAAGTTGGTTTGTATAAAAAAAAGGGGAGGGTTACGGGTCAGAGGACCCGTTCTCGTGGGTTATCTGCTGTTAGCCTGGCATGCCTTTGTCGTCGAACGCCTCTTCTGTGGCGCCTGACGGTGCAGGTCCGCTGCGCTTTGACTTCTCCCAGACTCTTCCGAGGAGGAGTAGTCCTAGTACGAGTTCGGAGTCGTTGAGCTTCTTCACGAGGAACTCTACGCTTTCGGAGATGGTGTCTTCGTGTTCCCATGCCTCCTTGGAGGCGGCTGTTATATCGTCCCATCGACCTTCAGGGATGCCAAAGGCTCCTGTAAGTGTGTCGCTTTCATGGTTCTCAAATGTGACTTTCCCAAGTTCATATTCGGTCATTTCTTTTTCACCAAAATACTACACAATCGCTGCTGCTAATTAAGGTTCAGTTCTTTTGTTTTTCTCCCAGACTCTTCCGAGGAGGAGTAGTCCTAGTACGAGTTCGGAGTCGTTGAGCTTCTTCACGAGGAACTCTACGCTTTCGGAGATGGTGTCTTCGTGTTCCCACGCTTCCGTGGAGGCGGCTGTTATATCGTCCCATCGACCTTCAGGTATGCCAAAGGCCCCTGTAAGCGATTCGGATTCGTGGTTTACGAAGGTGACTTTACCAAGTTCATACTCGGCCATTTCTTAGCACCAGTAGAAACCGCCCTTCTTTAGGTATATTAAGCTTATTGTCGTCTGTTAGGTGAAAGCCACTACTAGGACGCGTGTTGAGGAAGATTCTCGAGGTTATGAACCCTCGCGGTCAAACTGATAGCTCAGGGAGGCTGCCCAAGTTAGGGGCTTTCCAATACCCATTGTCCTCCCCTCATTGCAAGAGGGGTGCTAGCCCAACAGAAGACTGGCGTTTCAGAAGGGGTGAGTGAACTATTGTTGGTTAGGTTCCTCCCATGACTCGCCAGAAAATGAGCCGGTATTCCGGTAGATGTTGGAGAGCAGCGTTGGAAACGTACAGCTGCATGTCAAAAAAGACCTCCCGGAGCATCTGCAAATGTAGCTCATTGGTCGCAGCGTCGAAGGCCTTGAAGAGACACTGCATGGTGTGATAAGCCCAGGTCTTCTCGATAAGGCCCTCATCTATCGTATAGAACTCTTCCCGTGCCCCTTTCAGATCTTGGCGCTGAAGGTAAGTCAAAATCAGGTCGAGTGCTACCCACGCTCCCTGAGTGTAATCCTCCGCCGCTATCAGCCCACGATGAGCTGCACGAAGCTTTTCGCGAGCCTCATCGAAGCGTCCATCACGGGATGCCCAGAATCCTTCATACCACATCTGAACTGATTCTTCCTTTGACACCAATATCACATCAAAGATTGTAAATTAATGAAATAATGACTACAAGGGAATTTGAACCTTCTGACGATAAACTGGTTGAAAAACACGCCCTCGGTTGAAGACTTAAGTGGGCTTCCTGAAAGGGCATGTTAGAATAATTGCTACGTGATTGATTATGAAGGAGACAGTCACCTACTTTTCTGGTACAGGACCAGCCCAAACGAGCGGAACACTGCAACTCGCCGGCGAGCGCGGAAAAGCACTTGGAATAACACACATTCTCGTTCCGACAACCACTGGCGCAACTGCTGTAAAAGCGCTCCAAGAACTAAAGGATTTTCAGCTTGTCATCGTCACCCACATGACCGGCTTCCGGAAACCCGGAGAAAACGAGCTTGAGCCGGAACATCGAAGGACAATAGAACAGGCGGGTGTACCAATCCTCACAACAGCCCACGCGCTCAGCGGCATCGACCGGGGTGTTCGCAAGACCTTCGACACTGTGGGCTTCGGGGCTATGATAGCTGGGGCCCTGCGGATGTTCGGACAAGGCGTCAAAGTGGCAGTAGAGATCACCCTGATGGCAGCCGACGCGGGACTCATTCCCGCCGACAAATCGGTCATCGCACTCGGCGGCAAAGGACGTGGTGTGGACACAGCCCTTGTCATCAAACCCGCTCACACAGTAAACCCATTTGACCTACGGGTAGAAGAACTGATTTGTAAACCACGATGATATAGCCCAAGTGATAACGATTATACCTAATCCTCTTTTGGTTGAAAATCACTAGAAGCTCTGAGCGTCCAGTTGTGAAATTGCAACCAGCCTCTATTTATTGCTAATTGCACAAGGAGCAGTAATTGGCCAAGTCTTAATTGAGATAATTCAGTAAGAGCCTCCTCCTGCAATCGTTTGGCGAAAGTATATCGTCCTCTTGCCACAATGTCAGGATGCTCTTTCAGAAAGTGTTCTAAGCTTTGCCACTCCTCTTCTGAAAAAGGGTCGTGTGAAGAATCATCTGGATCAATTGCCTCGAATTTGCCGCTCCTTGAGAATATAACGCGTTTCGGTGCCTTTCCCTCGATTTGTATGCCTCGGTGAACTAACGCGGCGTTCAAGAGATTCTCAATAGCTCCAAAGCAAGAAGATTTCAAAGACCACTTTGGCTTCAATGCGCGCATACGAGCAATAATCACTTGCTCTGTTGGTAAAATTTGGTCATCCTTCAACGTTTCGAGCGCTCTTTCTAGGAGGTCAAGAGTTTCCCTTTCTTCGTCTGCAATTTGTCTAGTAACAATTTCTTGATCTATTAGAGAGACATAATGCTGCAGCCCTTCTTGACGAATACGTACAAGTCCTTCAGTTTCAGCTTCAAGGATGTAGTCTTTTAGTCGACGAACACCTAGATGTTCATAAGGGTTGGATATCATGGATCTCAACCGCACTCCAATCCACGCCATCTCTGGTTCGGGATTACCACTTTGGATTGCTTCCCTAAGTATAGAGAGTAGTGAATCGAACCTTTCTTGTTCTATTAGCGCTTTCTCTTCAGAAACAACAATTATTCGTGGTTGATTGTCCACAGTAATAGACTTGATTCGCCTATTCTGTTCTGCATTTTCAATATATTCATCATAGTTCTCATATCCTGAAGTCTGTTTCCATCCCGGATATCGCACAGTAAGATGTGCTTCAACCTCAGAGCGTGTTGGCTGAATAACACCTGCTTCTCCAAGTTCTCTAATTGTTGATAACAACGGCTCATAGCTTAGGGCCAAATCCCCATTTTCAATTCGCTCCTCCTTGAGCCCCATAATATCTGTCCATTCAAGGATGATGTCTGCCTGCTCCTTCAAGTCAGGATGTGCACCGACAGGAGGCGTAATTAGTATAACTTTGTATCCTCTTTGTTGGAGTTTTGCAAGCGAATAAGCATAGTCGATATCGCCAGAGATTAACACGATTGTTTGTGGTGCACTGTTTTCCATTGCGAAAATTAACATATCGGTGATTATCATATGATCTGCAACATCTTTTGAATGGCGTTCCCTTGGCGTATCTATTAGGTGCACTCCAGATCGTTGAAGTTCAATTCTAAGCTTTGTAGGAAATTTGTCAAGATCAGCGTATGCTAGTATCTGTTTGATTGGACCACGTTCAGCAAGACCTTGTCTTAACTTCGTCTCTACAGAAGTCCCACGCATTTTTCGTGGCGGTGCACAGTTCTCAATATCCCAAAATATAGCAATAGAATTATTCTTTGCACACATGATTAATTCCCCCAAGGCTTCACCAATACTTCTTGCACACAGCATAATCATTGCAAATAAATGTCTTGTGGGAAGTTTGTTAATGGTGAAGTTCAACTAATTAGTGTCTGAAATCAATGACGAGATAGTCAATATCACGGGGATAATAGGTTACACGTTCCATACTGTCATCAGTAATGAAAACAGTGTCGGAGTGCCGGAACCCACCAATAGATCGGTCATAGATGCCAGGCTCTACCGTGAATACCATGCCGGGCTCCATCGTGACATCCATACCGTGATCTAGGAAGGGTTTCTCGTGGCCCTCCATTCCTATGGCGTGTCCTGTGTGGTGCTGGACCAAGTGGAAGACGCCGCGCTTCTTGAAGACTGCTCGTACAGCCTTGTCCACTGCTGAACAGGGCTTGCCTGGGGCGAAGGTGTCAAAGGCTGCGTCTTGTGCCTCCATCATGATATCAAAGTACTTTCGCTGCTTGTCACTTGGTGGACCCATGAACATTGTACGCTCCAATTCGGAGTAGTACCCTGCTACGTTAGCGCTTGCCCCTGTTACTAGCGTGTCGCCTGATTGGAATACGGCATTACGGTTCAGGGCGTGGGGAATCGCTGAATAGGTGCCGATCTGGCCGCGGTAGCCAGCGTGGGCTGAAAGCCCGCCATACCCTAGGGGCCTGTAAGCTAGACCCACTGCTTTACTCATCGCCATGGAAGCCTCAAGGGAAGCGGCGATGGAGACCTCAGTCTCGTTAGCCCCCACCACGGTCTTGTCCTGTAGCAACTGGTGTGCCAGGTTCCCCCACATCGCTGATTCTCGAATGCAAGCCAGCTCGTCGGCGTCCTTGATGACCCGCATATCCGTTATGAGCTGAGAAGACACCTTCACTGGAAAACCGAGAACCTCCTCCAGTTTGGGGCCCTCGTACCCCCACCGCCCGGGGCTACCGGGCCCTTCTGCACCCAAATCTCCTGTAATGCGTAGCTCCTCTTTGAGGAATTTGGCAAAGTGCTTCATCGGGTGTGTTGTGTCGGGGTACTCAAAGTAGGTGCCTACCTTCTCTGCGGAGGGTACTTTCTCCTGCACGTGAAGTTTCTCAAGTTCTGGAACAAAAAAACTGATTATAGAATCTTGAACGATTAGGGCGAAGGGGCGTTCTGTGGGGATGTGGATAAAACCAGTAAGGTAGTAGACGTGTTTGGGGTTGAAAACGATGAAATGCTTGACCTCCAGCTCAGCCAGCTTGCCGCGCATTCGCTGATGACGCGCTTCAAACCGGTGCTGGGGAATGCTCACAATAGGTATAACATCAAGCCTCCGTCGGATACAGAGTAGTTTCCCACAAGTGTTGTCCATCACAAAAAGCGTTTCCATTTCATCAAATACACCACGACAAATCAAACGGTGAACTAGCTGATGCATTATAAGATGAGAGTGTCAGCCCCGCTCATGTCAATCTGGTGATGAGCCGGGATTATTCTTGCTAAGATCCTGCCAGAATTCGATAGTCGGGACCTCCCGGTCAAAGCCAACCGCCTCATAGGCATGCCGAGCTGAAATATGGGCATCATCTAGGCCCGTATCAACATGAGCAAACCTCATCCCCTGCTCCCGGAAGTACTGAAGCGCATGCCTGTACATGAACGTGCCCCAGCCCTGTCCAGCGTATTTTGGGTCAACGCCGTTGTTGTCGATGTGACCGTATTTCTTCTCCTGGAACAGCCATAAGGAAATGAATCCAAGGATTTCTCCTTCCTTTTCAAGGACCCAGAGCCACTCGGGATGCTCACCGAATACACGGTGCACCTGCCCGGTTTTCCGTTCCTCCCAGGTGAGGTGTGGGTCGTGCCTCACAGCCTCGTAGCATTCCTTGCCCAGCATATTCACATAGCTTTCCTGGATTGGGGTATAACAGATGATGGTGATCTTGTCGACACGGGGTAAGTCTCCGCTTCGCGCCTGTCGTAGAATAGTGCCACCTCTTTCTGCGATTATCAAAGCACATCCACCTAGGGCTGTCCCAACTCCTAGATGCAAATAAAGGTTATCCGAATACAACACAGATTTGTTTAGCTTAGACGTTGTACTAGTTGTGCGGTTCGAGTTCCAAGATTACGGCAATCCTTAATCTCCTTCTCGTCAGGAACGCTAACTCCTGCAGCCCCATAATGCTTGTACTTGGCGCGTCCCTGCACGATCATCCCGTGCACCAAGAGCGCTTGAAGAATCGACAGGATTGTGGTTTCTGCTCCGGTGGCAATCCCTCCGCTGGAGGTAAAGGCGGCACCTACCTTCCCATCAAGCTTTCCGTGCAGCTTCACGCTCTCGTCAAAGAGCTTCTTGATCTTAGCTGACATGAGCCCATAATATGTCGGTGAACCCACGATTATTCCATCGGCTTTGAGGAGGTCGTCTAGGCTGGTCTCATCTACCCGCTTTGTGATGACTTTGATGCCTCCGACTTCTTTGGCGCCCTCAGCGATCGCCTCCGCCATTTTCTCGGTGTTTCCGGTTTCGGAATCATAGACAATCAATAACTCTGGCATATACAACATCTCGATTCTCTTTTGGGTTTGCATTATCTCTGTGGTGTGCTCCCTTATGCTTAACTCTCCTTATTATCAGGGTAGTGTTTGTGGATTAAAGCCTCTGTTTCCTTCGCCTCTTCTTCGCGGCCAATTCTTCTTAGGAGGTATTCGAGTTCTTTCAGGCTCTTCTTGTTGACCTGAGTGTTGTCCGGCTCGCTTCTTAGGAGGCTCTGGATTTTCGGTACCGAGATGTCCTCTTTTATCCAGATGCTGTCGGTTAAGATTAGCTGGTCCTCCTTGAAAACAACGTTCTGTCCATCCGCTGTGAAAAAGACGCCTTGACTGTGTTCTTGAAGGTGGTATTCCTTATTTCCCATCGTGGTAACTAGGTGCAGATACCCGTTGACAATTCTTGGAGCGGAATAGAGGTAAAAGGGTCCCCAATCTAGCCGGTAGATACCGGAATAATCAGCCCATTCAGGCTTGTTGGGACCAAACCCGTCTGCAGGGCCACTATCATAGTCTAGCACGGTGACATCCCCATCGGACTGCACAATCTTGACAGTCTTGGGCCTCCCAGTGCTGTCTTTTGTGAAAATGACAAGTGGTACGTCAGGGGCTGAGAAGTCTGTTTCCGTATGCGAAGATAATTTAATATCCTTGCCTCGCAGGGAAAAGGTAAGACCCTCTTCGCGTAATTCTAAGGTGATGTCTAGCATTCGCGAAATGTATTTGCCCTCTAAACGCTTCAAGACCTTAGGATCAAGGCGGATTGGTGAGGGGAGCCGAATCCTGCTATTGACTGTAAGGTCTGCCGGTAATTCACCTAGTTTCGATTTGGCTAATGCGGGCATAATCTTCCGTGCAATCCCGCTCATAAAGGGAATTGCTCCATCAATCTGGTTCATCTGCATGAGCCAACCAATACCCAGTTCTGGATAGAACTGATGTATACCTACATAGCCTGGGCCGTCACCGAGGAAGCTGAGCATGGGTGTACCCCCATACCGGAACCGGATAACTCCGATGCCATTGCCGATAGCAAATAGCTGGTGTTCCTCGGCAAAGGGAATCCGGTACATCTCTTCGAGCAACGCAGGGTCCAGGAACCTCGTTTTCCCCGCAAACCCCTTGTTAAAGTGCATCATCAAGAACTTGGACATATCATTGACCGAGGAATACTGGGCGCCAGCCCCAGGATGCGGTATAAGGGTTTGCGCAAAGGGCGTCTCCCGCTCCCCGATATGACCCTTCGCACAGTGTTTGAGCTTGAGGGCTTTAGCAGGATCCACCAGGCTATTTTGCATGCCTAGCGGAGCATAAACCTCGGCTTCCATGTAGTCCCCGAAGGGCATCCCACTAATCCGTTCCAGCGCATAGGCTACAAGTTCGTAGCCGATATTCGAGTAGGAAAAACGTGCCCCGACGGGATATTTCTGCCAGCTCTCACCCGCCCGCCGAATAAACTCCTCAAAGGAGTAAAAAGTGGTTTCGTCCGGCGGACTCGTCATCGAATTATGTTGTAGCCCCGCCCGATGCGCCAACAGATGCCGGAAGGTAATCTTGTCCTGCTCGTCTTCACCAAACCGTGTATTCCAACTAAACTCCGGGTAATACTTGCGGAGCGGGTCATCAAGCCCCACCAACCCCTTCTGGACTGCCCGAAGAAAGGCAGTCGCAGTATAGGCCTTTGATAGCGACCCAATCATGAACAACGTATCCGATGTTACCTCAACCGTCTTGCTTCGACTGGTATGTCCGAACACTTCTGCCCAAACAGGACCCGTCTCGTCAACGATGGCAATAGACACCCCTGGAACAGCAAGGGTCCCCATTTTATCCTCGATTTCACTCCTTATCTCTGTAATCAAGCT
>CBDVBC010000017.1:0-10866 GCA_965372125.1 Candidatus Hermodarchaeota archaeon
GGATGGAAAAAGACAACAACTGGGTATGCATTTCCGTTCTGAGTATATTCTAATTCTTTACCGACGACTTTGCTTAATTGACTAAATTTAATGAAGTATTGGGCTGCGTTTTCCCCTAGTGCAATGATGAGGCGGGGTTTGACTAGATTGATTGCACGGGAAATGAATCTGCTGGAGCAATGCTGGTAGGCGTATCCTTCCCCTGGACTGACGTAGCAGTTCGCTCGCTGTAACCAGAAGAACCTCGTATTCGCCTTTTCAGGACTTATCTTCAGCCATTTGATGAGAGTGTGTGGTGCGCCTTTCTTGCGTTTAGCAAATAAATCTGTTCTCCAAATGTATCCGATGTTGTTTTTCCATGCGGTCTTTGAGGGCATTTCGCTGACCACAAGCACATCTGCGTCAGTTGTTCCATAGACAAAGGGGGTGTGTCTTGGTGGAGGTTCGAAGCAGTGAGTACAGCGTCGTATCTCGTCTAAAAAGCTGTCAAGTTCTTTCTTTTGAGGTGTTATTCTCCTCACCTTTCCATTAATCTCACAAGGATAGAACCACACAGTAGTACGAGCTAGAACAGGTCGTGTTTATGATCGAAAGGTGCGTCATCATCAGGGATGTACGCCCATGCCAATACCGAAACGATTTCTCGACCCTTGACCCATGGATGGGTTTTTGCCCGTTCAGCATACTTGAGTACTTGTTCTACTCCCTCCCCTTTTAGCGCACTCGCTTTCCAATTATCTTTAAGTTCAATAACGACAAGATGACGCTTTGTTCTTATCAGTAAATCAGGGCGTCCATCACCGATAGGGAACTCGGTACAACATAATTCGATGTCTTTTAATGACACGCCGATGCGCTGTGCAATCAGGTGTTGTTTTTCTTCATCGAATAGTATTACATTCATTAGATAGTTACAAATGTAGTACCGTTCAACAGTCGAGTCAGAAGGTGATGGGATTTCATTCTTGCACCATTCCTCAACGTGCGCTCTTTTAAAACTAAACATCTTTACTTCCAAAACATTTTCCTCCTAAATTGCTTGTTTGAAGTGACTGACTAGAAGCTCAATCTGTTAGTATAAAATCATTTCCAGTAATTCGTAACTACCATATTATTTGTGACATTGCGTGTACTTTCGTGGGTCGAAACGCCTTTCGTTTGAGAGTCCGTTTTTGGCGACGCCTGGTCTTAAGATGCTTGGAGTACTAAGTAAGGATTTGGGTGAGTATCGGATTCCAAAGGCTTGTAGTCAAAGTTATAACCTGAGCTTATCTGATGCCTTTCATTTATTATAGATTAAAATATACGTTGTATGAATGGTATTTGGTTTATTGTGGAGGAATAGGTGAATGCCCCCTTTAGATACTGGTTCTCAACTAGAAGAGCGTGATGACACACAAATCGAAAATGAAATTTTGATGAAATTAAAACCATGTTACGGTGAGTGGAAAGACAGAGAGGAGCTTAGACGGGAACTAGATGTTTGTGGACCCCACTTGAAGAAGCTTCTTAAAGATTTAGAGTTGAGAGAGTTGGTTTACCAAATTGGTGCTGATGATTCCTCTCAAGTCAGGATAACGATTAAAGGAATTGCTAGTCTGTCTAAATCTGAAGCTCGAACAATATTACACAGTCATGAAACTCTTCTTGCCTCTTATGTGGAATATTATTCAAATAAAGCAGGATCTATAGCGAGTCTGTATTTAGCAACACTCTTTGGGATTTTTGCATTAATCGCGCTAGCTGTTGCAATGGGTCGTCAAGTCTTCCAATATTTCGTTCTACCATATCTGCCTGTATTATTGCAACTCTGGTGGATATTAATACCTTTGATGAGTGCTTTATTAATTAGTGGAGCAATCTTTGCATTACAACACTTCTGGTATACAAATCTAGCTTCAAATGCAATAGGTTATATGTCTCAGTGGAAAGAGAAAAGGCAAGGAGAGGCGATTTCACATGACCTAATTAATGATATACATCCAAGGCAATTAGGGGAGCGTTCTTACTTTGGGGGAAAGATGTACAACGCTTTCTACTATGGTTTTCGTAAGAATAAGATTAGGATGGTGCCCTTGATAGTCAGTTACTTTCTTACTGTATTTTTTGTGGTGTTGTTCTTCATAGCATGGCCACAAATCGTTAGTATTTCACCATATTCAGGTGGCACATCATTGACAAACGTTACGTTGTATTCATGATGAATATTCAGTGTGTATCATCGAGGTAGCAAGAGATTAAGCTTTGAGAGTCCGTTTTTGGCGACGCCTGGGTTGAAGTTGTTGGGTGTGTTGAATAAGGATTTAGATGAGTATCGGATTCCAAAGGCGTGTCGTCTCAAGATGACGCCTGAAGACATCAAGCGGGCGAAGCAGGTTTTGAAGGAACCCTTTGTTAAGAGTAACCCGCGATGGGTTGGGGATATTGAGCTTATGATTAGCCGAAAGGAGAAGGCGGAGATTCAGGCTCTTGCCTCTCATGGCTTCGAATTTCTGGCTGACACCTATCTGCCTACTAAGCTGGAATCAGGTGATTGGATTTAGTTCAATGAGGTAAAAGAGCCTGGTTTTTTAGGGTCTTTCTATTTCTATGTCCTACTTGCTAATAGTGCAGTATTTGGAAATAGTAACGAATCAGTTAGCCTTACATTTAGAAGGACTAGTACTGGTTGAATTATTATTTTGCAGAGGAGTAATTCACCAAGTTTTCCCAAAGATCTTTCGGAGTAGGATATTTCCGGTAAAGAGTTTCTCTGGCAACGTTAAAATCATTTACAGTCCAAGGCACCATACCGAGAATAATCTCGATAGCCGGTTTAAAAATTTCTTTTAGCGTATTAGGGACCCATAATATGCGCGCAGGCTCGGGAGAATCAATATAGAACGCGAGCAGAAGCTTATCCTGCCTCACAATGTCTCTAAAGCACTCATGGTATACTGGATTGTGGTAATTCCACCAGGTTTCATATAGTTCTCCATGGATTTTAGGCATTACCACCATTAATCCGACGTTTCTCGCTTTAATGAAACCAACTCGTACTCTGACTGGTACTTCCTTTGGAAGCCTGCTCACACGCTCAGTGTCTTCATGTATTATAATACTCGTAAAGATGTTATCACTCTCGTCTTTAAACCGTGCAATTCCAGCAACACTAACAGGTGATTGTAGAATGGCAGTAATGAATGTAATATCGGTGGCTTGTGCATTAGACTCTTTAGGAATCGCTCTGTCCTCCCTCGAATTCATGTGATTAACAAAGAATCTGCATGTTATCATATTTAAGAATAGCAGAGGAGATCTGGATGAGTATCAGGAGCCAAGGTGTGCTGGTTGAAGATATCGCCGGTTGACATCAAGCGGGCGAAGCAGGTGTTAAAGGAGCCTTTCGTTAAGAGCAATCCGCATTGGGTGGCGGATTTGGAGATGATAATTCAGCGGAAGGAGAAGGCGGAGATTCAGGCTCTCGCCTCTCATGGTTTCGAGTTCCTTGCTGATACCTATCTTCCCACGAAGTTGGAAACTGGTGACTTGGTTTAGCTTCGTTTGCTAGGAGGGTGATGGGAGTGTTTCTTCTATGCGGTTTAGCCATTCTCCGACGAGGGCGTTGAAGAGTTGTTCTTGTTCTATTTGCAGGTTGTGTCCTGCCCGGTCTAGTACTGCAAAGGTGCCATGCGGGTAGTTTTCGATGATTGCTAGGGCGTCGTGGTATCCTACCCAGGCGTCTTGGCGGCCCATGAGGACCAGAGTTGGTTTCTCGAAGGGTGCGGGGAGTTTGTCGACGTCGAAGGTGTAGGCCCGGTTTTTCTCAAAGCGTTTGAGCCAGGTGTTGTTATGTTCTAGGTAGCCAGCGTAGATTTCGTCTCGGGTTCGTGCCCAGATTTCTGGGCTTTCGACGACGGCGAAGGATTCTAAGAATTCGATTTCGTCCTCGGTGAGCCATACGCGGAGTGGTCGGTCTTTGACGAGGGTTACCGAGGGGGGTACTGTCCGGAGCTTGTGGTTGTCGATGATGGTTGGGCAAATCAGGAGTAGCCCGTCTACCCGCTCAGGCGCGCGGTAGACGACGCCTCGGGCGAGGTATCCCCCGTAGGACTCACCGGCGAGGGCAAAGGATTGGTCTGGGATGACCTTGTCGATGAAGTCCAATATTATCTTCAGCATCTGGTCGGAGCCGGTAATCCAGTCCTTGGCGGGGGTTTTACCCATGCCGGGCAGGTCAAGGTAGATTCTTTGCCATCCCTTCCGCCGTCTAAGGATGGGTTCCATACACCCTACCATCATGCGGCGATCTAAGGTAAACCCATGTAACATGATGATAGGGTGCCCACTTCGTTTGCCCCGTACCTCATAATGCACCGTGATGTTTTCAAGTTCACATACTTTGTTTTTCACCGAGTACACCTTGACGAGATTCCGTCGTGCCTAATTATTCTTCTTGACAATTAGTAGCGTGCCTATTGATAAATAGCAAATGAACAGTGCGGAGCATGGGTTTGAGTTCCTCGCCGACACCTATCTGCCCACGAAGCTGGAAACCGGTGACTGGATTTAGCCTATAATTTAGACAACTCCGGTTTCCTTAATTCTTCTTAGCGTATGGCTAGCCATAAACACTTATGCAACTTCGCCTGATACAGGTGGTTTGATGATGGACCCGATTATCCGTGTCGAGGAACTCACGAAACTGTTTGGGCACGTTGTGGCAGTGAATGGAGTTAGTTTTTCGGTCAGGGCGGGTGAGGTGTTTGGTTTGCTGGGACCTAATGGGGCGGGGAAGACGACGGTGGTTCGCCTGTTAACGGGGTTGTTGCGCCCAACTAGGGGGACCGCTCGTATTGCAGGATTTGATTTGTCCCAAATTCGGTTGGTGAAACAACAAATCGGGTTTCTGCCTGAAATCTCGAATTTGTATGAAGAGTTGACGGTGTGGCGGAATCTGGTCTTTGTGGCGCAGTTGTATGGTGTGCCACGTAGTGAACGGAGACACAGGATAGGTGAACTCTTACAACTGGTGGGTCTAGAGGATCGGCGTGATGTGCTGTTTCGGAAGCTTTCGAAGGGATTACAGCGGCGAGCGGCTCTTGCCGCGGCCTTGATTCATCAACCCAGCATTCTGATTTTAGATGAGCCCACAGTGGGGTTGGATGTGCTCAGTCGACGACTGTTACACCAAATGATTCGTTCCTTACATCGTGAGGGAACGACCATTCTCTTGACGACGCATTACATTGAAGAAGCGGAGGCTCTCTGTGATCGCGTATTGATTCTCAACCAGGGACAGCGTGTTGCATTAGACACGCCTTTGGAACTCTGTCAACAAACGGATGTAGCCAGCCTCGAGGATGCCTTTGTCCAGATCACGGGGCTACCTATCGAGTCTATGCTGCAAGAGAAGAGGTAATGGTAATGAAGAAGCGCGAGCTAGTTGTTTCTGAGCTGCGGGCGATTTACGCGATTACCCTGAAGGATCTCATTGCTTATTATCTGAAACCGCCGAATCTGAGCTGGGGGATTTTCTTCCCCATTACCATATCCTTGATTTTCCTGCTCGTCCGACCCTTAGAGGTGGGCGCATTGGCGCCTGGGCTTATCGGGGTTGCCATTCTCTTTGGCACAACATCTATGGCCGCTATCGACGTTACGTTCGAGCGACGCACTGGTACACTTGATCGCCTTATCGCGGCGCCCATTAGTATTCCCGGGCTGGCCTTGGCTAAGATTCTTGCAGCGACGATTTTTGGAATCATGATGGCGGCTGTGATGCTCATTATCGTCACTCTGTTTCTCGGTGCGTTGATTATCAACTGGTTTGCTCTCGTTGTCGCTGTGTGTTTATCCGCCTTCACCTGATCTGTCTTTGGGGTCCTCATCGCGGTGGGGGTCCGTGAGTTCTTCGAAGCCCAAACCCTTCTGAACTTCTTCCGGTTTCCCATGATTTTCCTGTGCGGCGTGTTCCTCCCAATCACCCAACTCCCAGTTATCCTATATCCCTTTGGACTCTTGTTACCTTTGACCTACGCGGTAGGATTACTGCGGTTCAGTTTAACTGGAACCACATCTCTTTTTTCTCCTATGATTTCAGTATTCATTCTGGTGGGTTATTTTCTACTCCTCTTTGCGGCTACTGTCTTGATATTGCGGAATCGATTCCGATAATTTTGAAGGCAATTAATACTTCAAGGATTTTGCCTGCCGTTTTCATTGCTTTAATCTGGAATTTAGGCAGGTCCTCGATTGATTCTATTTCATCATGTAATAGGCTGCATGTACATCTTGGTGATTGGGGAATGGAAAAAAGGAGGGAGTGGCGGTTTATCGCCGCCTTTGCTGGATGACTATTCGCTATTGGAAGGGGGGGTTATTTGACGTCTATGACCTTGAGGATGTCTAGTATCTTGCGTTCGACTTTGTTTATTCTTGGTACGTTGTCGATCACTATTGCTGTTGGGCGGCCTGGGACCATTATTGTTAGTCGGCCAGAAGTGAAGAGGAAGTATTCGAAGAGGTCGATGATTTCCTTGTGGACGGTGACGTTGGTGGTTCCCCAGCGTTCTGAGTCGCCGAGTATGCCTTTCTTGTAGATGATTTCGTTGTGGGTGACTCGGAAGTAGTAGAAGCGGGTGCTCAGCCAGGAGATGAAGAAGAGAAAGGCAAAGAAGAAGGTGAACCAGAAGAGGATGTACCAATCGAAGAATAGGCGAAAACTGGCTAGGGGAATCCATATCAGGACTGTGGTTGTTACGTAGACTAGGGCGATGACTAGGGCGATGATGACGACGAGTGACATGAGGACGGCGACGACCCCTTTACTGAACTCGAAGGTGAGGATGTACATGTTCCAGGCGAACACGAAGAACCATACGAATCCTAGGGTGTACACCCAGGACCAGTAGAGAGCTGGGTCTGCGACAAACCATGCGGGTCCCACGAAGAAGAGTTCAATGAGGCCGATGATGAACGATGCGATCATCGTCGGGTACATTAGCATTGTTTTTGGATAGCTGCGAATAGTGATTGAATCTGGGTCGTTTTTTGGTGGTTGGGGTTCGGACATATAGACCACTTGAAAGATTGATTGTATGTGCTTTGAAGCTAGACGAATATGCCCCTAGAACCTACTTATTCTTTTCCTGTTCGCCCAGTTTCTTTGTTTATTTTGCTGTTTTCTGTGTTAAGGGGTTGGAGCGAACGTTCTGTGTATTATTGGTTGTATGACTCCTGTGTCTAGGATGAGGGCGACTACTACCCAGACTATTGCCTGCATCGCATCTATGCTCGCAAAAAAAGCAGCACCAATTGGATTCAATCCCATAAAGATGACCGATATTCCGTAAGTCGGCAAAAACCCGCCGAAGATGGATGCGGATACTATACACAAACCAATGAAAAGGTATCGGTGTATTCGTTCTCTCCAAAGCGCTGGAACTCCCGTACTAATGCCTAGTGCAATATTCCCAATTATCGGGATTAAGAATAGCTCAGTGGAGGTTAAGGCGCCGCCTATCCCGACTATTAAGCCACAGATTGCTCCCTCCCCTGGGCCCAAAACAAGTCCGGTGAGAAAGGGCATTATGAAGCCTGGTGTTAATTCTACAACCTCGGGCACTACTGGAATCTTAAATTGCCGAATCACTACGCCTAACGCGGTAAATACTGCTAACAAGGCTATTCTGAATGTTAGTGGCATCCAGATCTTAGGGTATTTCCTTTGTTGACTGCTATTTACCATGAACGGGGTTTCCTGTTTTTCTAGGTTGGTTCTGGAAGAGGTATGTCCTCCTCTGACTCGAAGAAGGCTACTGCATCCTTTATGATGCCGTCTAGTTCTTCTGCGGGGAAGGGAGTGTCTTCTTCGTCGCAGACTTGGAGTTCAAGGGCTGATTCGCCGATGTGAAGGAAGGCACTGTAATAACCCTTTGAGGTGACGAGGACGAAGCTTATGTTTTCGTCCCGGAGTTGGAGGGCACCGTCCTTGTAAGTTACGAAGAATTCGTTGCCTTCTAGTGGTCGTCCGCCTCGTTTCCGGATGGCGCTGTCTAGGGCAGTGAGGAACCGGGTGAGTTGAGCGAGGTCATATCTGAGCCCGTAGTTGATCACCCAGCTATACACTTCTGCTGTGGAGGTCTCGGTTTCGATTGATTCGCCTTCAAACTTGAATTTAACGCGGCGTTTCAGTGGCCCAATAGTGGCTCCAGCTACCTTTCTGAGCTGCTCTGTGACCTCCTTGAGGAGTTCTTCCTGCTCGTGTAATACTGGTATATCTATGTAGCCCCAGATAGCTTGACCAGAAACTACGTTGAGGTTCAGTTTCAGGGGAACAACACCAGCCGCCGTGCTTATGCGCAGCTCTACCATCTCGCCCCCCATCCGCTGCATCCGGACTTCCCATTTATCAGTAAGTGACCCAAGTACGTTTGCCAAGGGTTTCCCGGTTTTCCATATAAAGAGAGGACAACGATATCGTGTTGGCACTGAACTCGCCTAGCTTCTCTGTTGCTTTATAGCCTGCTCAAATATGTTTCGATGTTATTCCGTTAGAAAACACTAATTCCAAGGTACAAATGCGAGAAAACCCTGGATAGCTGCAGGCCGTGCTTAGGTGCTCTGAGAATGACGAGACAAGAGGTCCTCGTTACTCAATTTAAGACGAGTGACTAGTTCAGCTATTACGCCATCTAAAAACACGGCGCATGCAATCTCGAATTGAGTGCCTTCTGGAGTAAGGCTGGCTTCACCACCTGCCTCTCTGCGTGCTATGTCGATTTTTGTGCGGCCAACTAGGGGTATAACGAGATCACTCATCCGTCCAATCCAGCTCTCAGGATAGCTAGTGATGGAAAGAATGTGAGGATTGCTGTCTAGGTAGGATTCGATGATTGCCTTCACTATTGCTGTGCGTCCGCTACCGGAGATGACGATTAACAAGTCCCCTTTCTGCAGGACAGGCACCGAGCGACTGTTTGTTATGAAGTGAACAGATGCCTTCAGATGTTCTAACCGGGTCTGGAACATCTGGGAGATCATGGCACTCCTGCCGCTGCCGACAATGAAGACATGGCGTTTCTCCCTGATAGCCTTCTCGATTGTTTCAGCGAATCGGAGTACGGGCTCAGGTTTTCTTCGGAGGTGTTCGATGTTCTTAACAATATTATCTGTTATGAGTTGCATCGCCCGGATGAACGTGCATTCCTTCGGAGAATTTTCTCCGTTCTGTTCTGTCCCTGAAGCTGTCTGCCTGGCAGGCATTAAACGAACCACCTAGGTGGCTGAGAAGTAAATCCTTGTACTTAAACATTTGTCTAAGAATTCGTGTTCCGAGGAACGCGCTGACCCCCCCCTAAAGAGTATTAAGGTTTGATAATGCCGAAGGAATTGAGCAGGTACTACCGATGGCTCCACCAAATTCGCGGACATCAACATCGAGGCTTCACTGCCTCGTTTCTCATGTTGCCTCCCAAGTTGAACCTGAAAGCCTTATCACTATAATGCATGTCGCTAACAGTAGCTACCTCCGCTTTCTACACGATCTCATCGCCCACTTGCTAATCAAACAATGCAATGTCCATGTACTGGATTTCCATCGCAACATCAAATCTCTTTATCTGCAGCATGTTCTACGCCGCACGGCACATGAACAGTCAGAGTGTCTTAAGCGTCTCCAGTTAAGAATAATCCTTGACGGTGACCACGCGCTAAACGAATATCGCAGACTTCATCAACAGCCCCAATCCCAAGATACACTCACAGCCGTTTTTCTAGTAAATCCTTCAAAACTCTTTGGCCGCCTCAGGGGAAGTGTAAAGCAGGCTGCTTCAACCCTCCAATTCCAGTACGAAATAGTTGAAGTACTTGCCAGCGAGGGCTACGCCGTCGTTGTAACAGATGCAGGAGGCCGAGAATACCACCGCGCAGAATGCCTAGTACCCGCCCAGCTAGCTCAGTCCTCCAAGCTCGTTCTCCAATTTCTCCCACAGCGGATACTCATCACAAAATAAACAAATGTAGGAGTTAGTATTGCCTTAAGTAGAGAGTCTCTATCCTAGACATTTATGTTAGGTGGTCCGCCTCTATATATAGGATAGCAATGCCTGAACGAGTATTAATTGACGATTCTTGGGTCTTGATCCGAGCCGGTCACTCCAGCACTAGTTTCTCCGGATTTCTTTCAGACTTGGTGAGTTCCTTACCAATTCCTTCAGCAGAAAAGCCAAAGGTTGAGAAAGGACTGGAGATGGCGGCCCGCCTTTCGTCACCTGAAGGATTAGAGGACCTGGGCATTCCCGAGTATGCCAAGCCCTTTGCCTCCGGGATTCTAGATGGTCTCCAAGAAACTCTACAGAAAGAGATAATGGAATCAATGAGGCAGACTACAGAAACTGCACAAGCTCGTCAAAAGGAGAAACTAGATCAAGCGGCACGACGTACACAAATTGCAGCAGAACGGGCTGCCCGCGCCGAGCAGGCGATAGAGAAACGAAGTGGAGAGCTTGAAGAAAGAGCTGCGCAGCTTGAGGAACGAATGGGGAAGCTAAAGGAAAGGATAGACCTAAAAGTAAGTCGCAGACTCTTTGGAAGAAAACTCTTTGATTTGAGCAGTGCTCTGTATAAGGTGGCTAAGGAGCGTGGTATTGAGAATGCTGGAATCCTGCACCTCATACGGATGCTTCCCGAATTTGAAGCACTATTGTACTTCTTGAATGTACGCAAGTTCTATAGAGATCACACCGCGCACCAGCTCCGCGTTGCAGTCTTGGGAGACTATCTGCTTGACTTGAAATCAAAGGCTGGCGAGTTAGAAGGAATAGTTAGGGATCAACTAGATATATCAAAGGAAGAGGTGCGAAAGGCCTGGTGGTTTACGGGTCT
>CBDVBC010000018.1:0-10364 GCA_965372125.1 Candidatus Hermodarchaeota archaeon
CTGCTCCTCCACAACCTGCTCCTCCACAACCTGCTCCTCCACAACCTGCTCCTCCACAACCTGCTCCTCCTTCCGTTCCTTACGTTTTATATAGCGGTCAAGCCCATGGCTCATTGTATTTCGTCTCTTATTATCCTATTACGAAAGCCTAATATGAATTTTTGCGAATGGTGCATCTCGATGGCGCCAAAAGGGTATTTTATATCTCGTTGCCCGTACTGTTCAAGTTATGTGCACACACCAACCCAGCAGCTCCTACGACTATGCCTGCAATGCCAACGGATTTTCAGAGTAAATCCCTTGAACGCCCAAAACGTCGAAGACGAGAAGAATGCAATAGCCCGTGTTAAATACAACAGAACAGGTAAACACCATGAGAAGTTCATGACAGCAGTAGAACAATCTCGTGCTCAAGTTGCTGAGTTAATGCCCTGTGAAACCAAGGAACAAGAGGATGCACAGGATAATCTGGTTGCTTCGGTTCTTCCTTCCAAGCATCGACTGTTGAATACGCTTCTCCGTGAACACGCAGGACCTGTTCCCGTCAACCTTCAATTATTGGAAAAGGAATGCGAAAAGGCAGGACTTCCATGGTTGTGGGTTTCACAGCAAATAGAGGTACTCGTGCACGCTGGGCGTCTTGTGTGCCCAAAACCGTGGCAAGTTCAGTTAGTAGCAGCAAATCCGCCACAAACAGAATTAGCAAGTGAACACAGCCCAACTGCCCTTGCCCAACGTTTAGGTGAAATAATCCGTGAAGCAAAAACACCAATCACCATTGCAAGCCTTATGACTAAACTAGGGTTAGAAAAAGCGGCTACTGCTCAAGTTGAAGAAGCGCTTGAACAACTTATGATTCGAGGATTTATTTTCCGAACACCTAAAGGAATCTATCGTTGGATTGGTGACTAATAGAAGCATTTCAGGAACGTGTGTCGTTTGAGTAAGTTTATGGTAGTGGTTTGTCCCAAGTGCCATCTAATCCAAGTTTATGAATGGCGAGCGAAGGCATTTAGAGCCCGAAAGCGATGTCACCGATGTAACAAGGCATTCCAAGTTGATGTTTCACGTCATACTCGATATGATACCGCACAACAAGCTCGAGAACAGCTTCTACGCAGAAAAGAACATCTGAAAAGGAAAGAGCAAATCAACCTAGAACCTCAATCAGACGCAGACTTTTCTTTTAGCTAGTGAAGTGATGGCGCTAAATTGGTAGGATTGAAGAACATTAGAAAACGCTACTCTAGAAGAATCCCACACAGCCATTTAAGAGCTAGGAGTCTATCCACCGTTTTCTTGGTGTGTTTTTACCTCTTCGATAACGGTACGCCCTGCCACAACCTGATCGATAGAATGTAACGAAGCCCCGCAGGCCTCGAGAGCACTCTTGATTTTTTCAAAGTCAAGACCATCGCCTTCAACGGTGACTTTGATAGATTCAGTGTGCGAATCGACTTCAACAAGAGTAACATTAACGCCGCTAACACCTTCGATCTTACCGACAATTGCGGCAACATCAACAAGTGAAGGTTGATGAGGCTTTAAAACATCAAGAACGAGCCGTCTGATTGATGACATTTGATTTTAAGACATCCAATAAATGGATTGAACACTCAGTAGCTTTATCGCTTCAAATTCCCAAATAAATCCTTCTACTATACTATGAAATCACTAGTGCACTTGAGGTTCACACATTCTATCAAAGGTGATGCGCTATTCTGTGTGTACTCGGAAGAGATCAATATCACCATGCATCAATGTTAGAAACTCTCGTGTGCTGCGCTCGATGTCCTTTGATTGTGTAATATACCGGCCGACGACGATGATGTCTGCTTTTGCTTTTATCGCATCGCTGATGTTACTTGGTCTAATCCCGCCAGCTACTGCCACCAGGAGCCGCTTTCCTTTGAACGCTGTCTTAACCTGCTTCACAACATCCCAACGGTGAGCGGCTGAACCCTCAGTATCAATCCCTCGATGAAGAATTACAACATTAGGCAATGCTTTGAGGCTCTGTAACTTCTCAACGACATCAGGAACATTCATCATGTCGACGAAGCTGTAAATGCCAAGGCGGTCCGTCTCGTAGATGAACTTGTCTATCGTATCATTGGCTGCGAGACCTGCGACAACCACAGCATCGGCTGTCTCATCAAATGCTAGATCTACCTCGACCTTTCCAACATCAAGGGTTTTCAGGTCTGCGACGAGGAACTTGCTTTTGGCGATTTCTCGTATTTCGCTGAGGACTTCTGTTCCATATCTTTTTATGAGGGGCGTACCCGCTTCTAGAATCAGGTTGTCACTGCGTGGGAGAGCCTGGATGATCTTCTTCACTTTCTCCAGACTAGGGACATCCAATGCTATCTGCAGGTAGGGAGGTCGCCACAACCGGGGAACTCTAAAGCCCATAATTGGATGAGTTGCCCGATCCTTATCATAAAGGATTTTCTCCAGCGGCGGATAATTCGCTATGGCGCGCTTTATCGCTAATCTTGTTGCAGAGTAATTATACCGGAAAATCTTCTGGTAATCCTTGGCATCGGGGTGAATGAAGACACTACAAATAATAACCCACTCGTCAGCCTTCCCCTCGGGAATGATTCCCTCTTCAAGGGCATCTGCTATAGCCTTCGCAACTGCAGCCTGGGCAGGACCAAAAATCTTACTGGCATCATCCATATCCTTGACCGTAACTTTAGGCACGATTACGCAGGCAGGTTTTGTCATTAGATTAGGTCGTATCACAGCTAATAGTGGAGAATGACCTTCAGAAACAGTTCCTAAACTTTGGGCAAAGGCATTACCCACAGGACCATCCTTAGAACCTATAATGAGGTCGATATGCGCTATCTCTGCGTCTTTGCCTAAAAGAGCTTCACCAATGAGATATACCATTGTTTCTTCTTCCTTTCGTTGTTAGATGCTTGTCCTTCCCTACGTTTGGTTATTTAACACTTTGTAGTGATTGAAGACGAATGAGTTGCACATTAAACAGTAGGTAACTATTCTTGACCAAAATTTTATAACAGCGGCACCCGATAAAAGTAACAGTTGAATCCTCAAACTTTGGTGGTGGCGTGTATGGAAACACATGATTTTGTCGGTGACCGCGAAATCCTTCGCTCAGGTTCTACGCCTAGATAGTTTGAGCTCGGCGCCACTTTCTGAAGAACCCTTATTGAGGCTCGCCAATGCCTTTTTGCAGCTTGCCCACTCAAGGCTAACAGCGAAACAGCTGAGTCTTCTCGGAGCATCCCATAAGGTTCTGGGCTTCAATCCGTTGAAATCATATTCTGCTCTCGCTGAGGCGCTCTCACGTAAGCTAGGTATGCCCTTGAGTACAGTCAAGTTCAATTTATGTATACTAAGAAAGGCGGGGCTACTGGAGATGAGGCGGAAACTGCGTGGTCGAAAGTGGCGAAACACCGTAGCTTTAACTGAAGGTGGTCAACTGCTAGCTCAATCACTAGAAGAATGATGTAATGCATCCAAAGTACAGCCAAGCTGTAAATGATTATCCAGTTATAGCTTTGATCCAACTAGTTGGGCTAGTTCCACCAAGCGATAGCTGTACCCGGCCTCATTGTCATACCACGCGACTAGGTGTGCTAGATTGCCACCCTGGATCTTGGTGAGTAGGCTGTCAACGATTGAGGAGTGAGTGTTTCCGATGATGTCAGAGGATACGATTGGGTCATCGATGACTGCGAGAATTCCTTTTAGGTCCTTGGCGGCTGCCTTACGGAATGTCTCGTTGAGTTTCTCGCTGGTAGTAGATTTGCCGAGTTCGACGGTCAAGTCGATACAAGACCCATCGGGAACAGGCACCCGGTAAGCCATTGCTTCAAGTTTTCCTTTGAGCTGCGGAAAAATCTCTACGATAGCGTTCGCAGCACCAGTGGTAGTTGGGATTATGTTAACCGCTGCGGCTCGAGCACGACGATAATCTTTATGGATGGCATCTAGGATTCGTTGGCCCAAAGTGTAGCTATGAATCGTCGACATGAAGCCTCGATTGAAGCCGAAATTTTCTAACAAAACCTTGACGACTGGAGCCAAGCAATTAGTCGTGCAAGAGGCGTTGGATATTATGTGGTGCTTATCGGGGTCATATGTGGTGTGGTTGACGCCAAGCACTAGCATTGCGTCTGCGTTCTTACCAGGAGCAGAAATGATGACCTTCTTGGCACCAGCTTTGAGGTGTAACGCGGCTTTGTCACGGGCACGGAAGACACCAGTTGCTTCGATTACTACATCGATTCCATGTTTTGCCCAGGGGAGCTTTGATGGGTCGCGTTCGCTTGAAACGTGTATTTGTTGCCCGTTGACAACTATTCCTTCTGAGGAAACCTCGACGGTTCCGGGAAATTTCCCGTAGACCGAGTCGTAACGTAGCAGATATGCCAGTATCTTTGGGTCGCCGAGATCATTTGCGGCGACTATTATCAAATCCTTTGCCTGAAGAGTATGGCGGAGAAAGTTCCGACCAATTCTACCTAATCCGTTGATTGCTATTCGAGTGACCACGAGTTAGCCCTCCGGGATGGCTCACCGAAGATTGTTTTATGTTAAAAGGTTTTACGCAGCGTTAATTCATCTTGTTTTAGGGAGATGGGAGTTGATTGAGGAGGCTCTCAGGGAGTTTCTCGTTCGCTAATAAGTATATTAGTGAGAGCAAGAAGAGGTCGAAATCCGAAAGCCCTCCAATATTCGACCAAGATGGTGATTCGAGAGTTACGCATAGGCTGATTGGCTCATCGTCTTCACGGAGCGCAAGCACGGACCCCATTTTTAGATCTACTTCGAAAGTTGCCTCCTCCCTTGTTATCAATATCCTATTGCCACGGATTTTGAAGCCTTCATCTTTTAGGATTTGTTTTAGGCGTTGTAGATTCCGACTTGGCGGAGGTTTTGGCTTCCCAACAATTTGTAGATTACGTTTCCGCCGGAGGCTTATTAGCAACTGCTCACGTTGAGTGCTTTGTGAAATGTTTGGTTCTGATCCTGTTTCCTTATCTTGTTCTACTGGAATGATTACTCCAACCTCTTGTCTGGCTAACGGTTAGCATTTGAAGCCATTTGCCCATCGATTTTTTTCACTACATGAAGCCACCGATGTTTGCGCTAGCCTTCGAAATTTCCAGATACGCGTGTTGCACATCACCTGAAGGTGAAATATAAGCTACAACAAACCCCTTATCCCGAGCAGCGGAAATCACTATCGAGCCCTGTCCCCTCACATTAGTCGCTACCAAATGATGTTCAGTCGCTTGGATTGTACTATATTTGATCCCCTGAATGACCAGGCTAGGTGGCTTACTACGAACAGCGGACAGAATTTCACCGCCAACGACCGTCCAATTGGTTGTGGTAAACGCGAGAGCACCATCATTTTTTACCACGGCTACGGCCATGATATTTTTATCGATTTGCATGAGATAGTTGACCCAAGCTGAAATATGTTCGGACATTGTCTATCAACACCTCTCAGAGAGATAAAGGTAATAAACTTGCTATATGTTCTTCTGTCTTCTGTTACTAAAAAGCTTCTGGGCTGGACAAAATTATCGAGTTGCATGCTGAAGGGATTTTACTCCATCTTAGGGTGAAGACAAGGGCAAGAACCCAATCCATTAGCATTACAGATGATCCTCCTGTCTGTTTAGTTTGTGTAAAGGCAGCTCCTGTTCGTGGAAGAGCAAACAGAGAAGTTATCAAGCTCGTAGCAAAGCGCCTTGGGCTTTCAACCAGCCAAGTCAGACTTGTTGCAGGTATCATGTCACCCAGAAAGACACTCCTAATCGAAGACGTAACTCCTGCAGATGTGCGTGCAGCGATACAACACTAATTAGAGGCTTTAACCCTCGTTTGGGCCTTATAGAGGTCCAGAATCTGAGTTACAGTAGTTGCTTCTCTCCAACTCTTATCCAATCGCCAAGTGCCATCAAATCTAGGAAATCGGATGGCAAGTCCCTCCTTTGGGGCAATCACATCGTAGGCGCATGTATGAATCGGGCTGCGAGTGATTTCGTCGCCAAAGACTTGGAAAACAAGTGCTGGTTTGAACCATACATCAACCTCCATTTTAGAGTCGACCAGTGGATCTATAGAAGAGGTCACATAAGGTTTGAACCTGCTTTGGAGCTGTTCCAATTCTTCGTCACTAAAGCCGGTCCCAACTTTACAGACAGTCTTTAACCGTCCTGTCTCCTCATCAAGAACGGCAGCAAGGAGGGACCCGTACATTTTAGCGCGTCGTCCCCTCCCCCAGAGCGCGCCAACAACGACAAGGTCAACAGGACCTATGGCTTGTGCCTGATAAGATTCTTTCAATTTAACCCAAAGGAAACTGCGCCCGCCAGCACGATAAACTGAGCTAGAACTGGAAGATTTTACGATGATACCCTCACATCCGTTTTCTAGGGCTTCACGGAATACCTTATCGATAGCCTCCGCGGTGGGTGTCGGAAACGAGGGAACAAGACTGAACCTATCACCTGACCTGACTATTCCTTCAAGCCGAGAACGCCGAGTAGTGTAAGGTGTTTGGGTGATATCCTCTCCATCGATGTAAAGACAATCAAACAAGAATAATGCTGTAGGAATAGCTTTTACCATTTTTTCGATCCCGTATTTCCGGCGCCTACGCATCAAAACTTGGAATGGTAGCATCTTGTTGGGATCTGATGCGTCAACAGCAACACACTCACCCTCCACAATGCAGTATTTTGCCTTCAGGTACTTTTGCACAAGACCTACAATATCAGGGTACATATGAGTGATTTTTTCAAGGCGACGGGAAAAAATGACCACCTCTTTGTCTATCTTGTGAATTTGCATACGCTCGCCATCAAGTTTCCATTCAGCGAAACACTGCCCCCCCAGCTTTTCGATGATTTCTGCAGGGGTCGCTAGTTTTTGCGCAGCCATCATCCTAATTGGTTTACCAAGAGCTACAGCAATCTTTTCGATTCCAGCGAGTCCGTCTACTGCTACAATCCTTGCGATTTGTCCTAAATCACTGGTGAGATTATAGGCGCGTTCAATTGGGGGTCGGTGATCCTTTCCATCAGCAAAAGCTACCGCCAGAGCGTCCAGAACAGTCATGTCTGCGATGCCGAGCCTAAGCTTACCAGTTATAGTACGGAGCAGATAGCGCGCCTCGAGCGGGGTTGCGACGGTTATGAGACCTGCTAGACTTCTTTTCTTTAGGTCTGCGCTTCCGGTGCCTTGAGTTGCAGCGATTTTGACTAATGAATCATAAACTCCAGTCAAGGTTAATGGGGTTTCGAGAAGGGATTTCTGACGTTTTTCTGATAGCAATCTCTCGCACGCACTACCAATGTCGCCCTCTTCGTGAACTAGGGCTAATACTCGTTTAACATCAAAGCCCAAAGCAACAGCGATAGCACTAGCCGCCATTTTCTCGGCTATCCCAATCTCTGGTTTCCCGGTCCAATCAGGATACAGTTTTCCTTGAGTAAGATAGACAACCTTTTCGATTCCATCTGCACCTACCTCCTCCATAGTTTTCTTGAGGAGCTCAGCCAAGATAGCAATCATCTCGAGCCGCTTCGTTGTCTGCTGCAACCGAAGATAATACTCGCAAACAATCCTGTATTGCACCGAACCACCATCACTAGAGCAGATATTCCAACCGAAGAAAAATCTATCCGAGTTTTTCAACAAGAAGTCTTTTCCCAAATCAGAGCCTTAGAATAGGTGTGCCTCAAATGACTGTAAAGCGGTGCAAAATTTGCAGGCGAGAGGTTCCCGTGGCAAAGATTCTCCCGGTTTGCGTTGAGTGCTTGCGTGCTGAAAAGCCGGAAGCCGAAGAACTGATCCGCCAAGCGCATCAATGGCGAAAGACAATAGAACTCCCTATTTTTCCACCCAAAAACCCTGATGGCGTGAAATGCACGGTTTGCGCAAATAACTGTTCCATCCCCGAGGGTGAACAAGGATACTGTGGACTTCGCAGTAACAAGGACGGACAACTGGAATCAAAAGTTAGCACAACTCACGCCTTGATGCACTACTATCTAGACCCTCATGTTACTAATTGCTGTGCATCATACTTCTGCCCCGCAGGTACAGGAGCGGGTTATCCCAACACAGCCTATCACAGAGGCCCAGAATACGGTTACGCCAATCTCGCTGTCTTTCTCTACGGTTGCGGATTCGACTGCTTATTCTGCCAAAACGCTTCACACAAACAAATCAACCAAGGAAAACTTGTCAGTACAAACCAGTTCCTAGCAGTTATTCAAGATAACCCGAAGATATCGTGCGTTTGCTATTTCGGAGGATCACCAGAGCCACAATTACCCTTTACCATCAATGCCATAGAAAAATGTAATGATTTATTCAAAGAACGAATTCTCCGTCAATGCTTAGAAATGAACGGGAACGGTAAACCGTCTTTGATGAGAAAAGCTGGCTTACTCGCCGCTGGAACCGGCGGAATAATTAAGTTTGATCTAAAGGCCTACTCAGCTTCAATCAACCGCGCACTCTGCGGGATTTCTAATCAAAGGACATTAAAGAATTTCACAATGCTGGCAGATACCCTTCCCTTCGAGAACCGAAGCTACCCTCCTTTAATTGCGACAACGCTTCTAGTACCACACTATATCGACGAGTTTGAGGTTGCCCAAATTGCAAAGTTCATCAAAGAACTGAACCAACCTTCGATTGAATACAGCCTTTTGATATTTCACCCCCAGCATCTTATGAGAGATTTACCAGTCACGCCTCTAGCTCAGGCGCAACGCTGCTATGACGCCGCAAAGGAGCATCTAGACAAAGTGCACGTAGGGAACCTAGGTCTACTAGGCGGCAGACTAAGCTTTTGACACTCAGCATAAGACGCTACTTAAACATCTCCGTCTTTGTCAAGTGTTGCCATAAGGCAACGGTCTATCTGATGTTGATACTTGATTAGGCGTTGCCAAAAGGCAACGGTGGAAAAAGAAGCGGACGGGGGTCAAGCGTCCCAAAAAAGGACACAATTGTAGGGGGGAGAGGGAATGGTTTTAGGGAGGGAATCGGGACACCAAACCCGCCATCCAATAATGTATTTCGGAAAGCCAATCACCTATAATTTTTCCATCCCGCTGCCAATCAGAGTACTAGTGCATTGGGGGATTAAAATCTGAGTGGCACACGATTTTTATGCCCTTGCGTCCCTAGCGGAATTGAAACGGCTTTTCATAAAGGCAAATCGCAATGTACGTGGTAGAGATTTGGGCAAGGGCAAATCTCAGATATGGCACTTGAAAACAAAAACCAGTACCACTACCTCTGCAAAGACAGAATACACGACAAGGTGGGATAGACCTTTCCCTCAAAACAGGATAAGCTACTAACCAAACGCTTCCGGGAAGTCGCTGAAAAGGCAGCCACGCTACTCAAACTTGAGCGCCCCACCCAGCGCAGGAACAAGTACGTCCGCCTACAATGGAGCGACATGCCCCTAACCTATGATGGCCCCCGCTTCGGCGCCGTTGAAACACCTGCCACCCCCACAACCCGAAGAAGCGGATGGGCACTACAGGTTGCCAAGCCCCTCCAACAGGAACCCGCCCACATCCAGGAATGGGTATTATGGCGTGAAGCCGTTCTCGAACACCTTCCACCTCACGTCCGCCAAGTACCGGAAGCCGCCGATATCGGCCTCTTCGCCGGACTCAAACACGGAATAACCAATCCAAAGAACAGAAAACAACTACAACAACTCTGGGAAAAACTCTCCCCCCTCCAAGAATATGAATACTACAGGTACTATCCTACGGTGGGCTTCGCCTTCTACGACAAAGTAGTCGATGGCACCTTCCTCCAAAAGGCTATACCTTGGCTAGAAACAATACGCGGAGGAAAACACGCACCCCTCTCATCCGCCACATACACAGCGGCACTCGAAAAATGGATGATAGAACATCAGCGAAAACTGACAGAAGCCGAAGTCCGATACCTCAAAGTCCTTGCCCTGAATCCAAGCCTCTCCCAAAAACAGCTAGCGAAACAACTGAAGATAACTCCCGGGTCACTCAGCATTGTAATCAAAAGACTAGCGAGCAAGCACCTACTCCGTGCTTACTGTCGCTTGAACACTCCTTTAATCGGGTTAACTCATGTCGTTTCATTTCTCCGCTTCTCCCATTATGAAACCCATTTACAAATGAAACAGAAACTCGCGAAGATTAGGTATGCAGTCCTAATGAGAAGTATTGACAGTTCACTCCTAATGGCATCCTTCTACATTCCTTCTCCTCACCTTGAAGAATTTCAAACCTGGATGAAAAAACTCTGCCGTACCTGGGAGCTAGCACCTCCATCAAACCATACTGTAACAGATC
>CBDVBC010000019.1:0-10331 GCA_965372125.1 Candidatus Hermodarchaeota archaeon
GGGGTCAGAATAAGTGTGTGGGTGTCAACTACAACGAGTTGTTTCTTACTCATTTTTGCGATTTTCTCTGCTGCTCGTTTCTGCACATCTCTTTGCACCTTCGCAGGAAGTTTTCGCATTTCGTCACGATGCTTCACAAGCCCCCGCTTTGTTGCGATTTCCTCCATCACGTCACCAAATGTTACTAGTTGAGTGTCTACCTTGGTTCCGACCATTCGAAGGGCTCCATTAATCACAGTCGACTTGCCGACTCCAGGAACGCCACTGACTATGACGACTTTGAGCGTTTTCACTGGCTAACCTCCATCAAACGAGCGACAGTCTTTGTACTAGCCTTAATAGCTTTTCGAGCCAGCGATGCCACTGTCAGATGACGAAACAGTCCACTGCTTCAAGAACCCATTTCCCTTCGGAACCGGCTACGCCTACCCCATCCCGAGTAGTCCTTGCATCGCTGGGTGCATTTGGCTCAATTGTTCCTTAGCTAGAATTTCGAAATACTGCCGCATTATACCAACAGCAAGTAGAATACCAATACCAGTGGATAAAGCCCCGAAGAAGTCTGCGAACGCTGCAAGGGCACCGATTACCAAGCCTCCAAGCACTGCTACTACAGGAATGTACCGCTGTAGGATTCTCTCGATTACTTGTGGTGAGCGCCGAAATCCGGGAACCTGCATGCCTGCACCGATGAGCTGCTGGGCAACGTCACGTGGCGCAATGCCTGAGACATCAATCCACAGTCTAGCGAATCCAGCACAAAGAACCATAAGGATCAAGGCATAGCCAACGCCGCGGAGGAGCCCAAAACTGGCTGGATTGAGAAGCTCAATGAGCCCGGTGGGCGGCGTTAAGAACCATACAAGGCAGATGGGCTGTGGAACGAGATAGTCACCACCAGTTACAGGTGCAGCATATCGGGCTATCAGCTGGAACCAAAATGCTAATGGATGAGTTCCCCCCGCACCAAGACCCATGGCGGGGTTAGTCCACAGAATTTGCGTAATGAATAGGAGATTAGCATATAATGCCTGCGTAAAAATAACAGGGATATTACTGACATAGAGGAGTTTTATGGGATATTGGCCTCTGAACCCTCGATACTTCGCATACTGGAGAGGTATGTTCACCCTGAATGATTCGATCCAAATTACCATTATGAACACTATGAATGTGATGATAACGCCAAAAAGACTAGCACGGCTGTTCTGAGGACGGAACCAGAAAGTCATTGGATCAGCAACATTACCACCAACACTTGCGGCGCCAAAATTCTGCAGGAGGAAAGGAACTACGCCATGGAACCATATCCGTGGTTCTAACGCTCCTCCCTCGCCCGTTGGAATCAAATCCCAGGGAAGGTCGCCCCGCTGGGCTGGACCGATTGAGAACATATTCCACGTAATTTGGGTGCAAACATTAGCCATGATAAACAGGCTTACGCCGCTTCCAAGACCCCATCCTTTCTGGATTGTCTCGTCCATCAAAATCACGATAATGCCTGCGAACAGGAGTTGGATGAATACAAGGATGGTTTCAGCAGGGCCGATTACGCCGTAGGCGCCTGCGAAGATATAGGCTATCGCCTGGAAGGCTGTCATGAAGATTGCGAGCACTTTCTGCGCTCCAGTATAAAGCGCCCGCTGGTGAGGATCTCCCATATCTACGCGAATCAACTGTGAACCCACTAGGAGCTGCATGATCAAGCCTGCAGTTACGATCGGACCAATACCAAGCTCCATCAAAGAGCCACGGTTAGAAGCGAGAATGATGCGCATCCAGTAGAAGTAGTCATAGCCTGCCTGTGGGTCGATGCCGTAAAGGGGAAGTTCAGACATTATGAGGTAAAGTAGGAGTATCAGCGCTGTCCAGACGAGTTTTTCTCGGAATGAGACTTTGCGGTCTGGAGCTTTGACCTCAGGCATTATTCTTATCAAAGGGCGCAAGGTGTTCAGAAAACGGCTCATTAGCTTTTCACCTCCTTGTCAGTTTGTGGTTCATCAAGTTGAAGTGCTCATTGAGGCTATTCCTTTAAAATTTACCGCCTATGGAAAAAGGTAAGTTGCCGTGATTTAAGTTGTTTTTCGCCGGGGTCTTTTTGTCTTGGCTTTAGTTTTTGCCTTTGGTTTAGCTGTGGTTGTTTTGGTCTTTGGTTTTGCGGTTTTATCGGGACCAGGTAGAACATCGCCTTTGATTTTGCCGCCAGCAGCCTTTATTTTGTCAGCTGCGCGGCGTGTGAAAAATGGTGCAATTACTTGAAGAGGGAAGGGAACTTTGCCGCCTCCAAGCACTTTGTCATAGCCATGTGCCGTCAAATCGACAGAAGTTGGTGCGCCCTTGGGATCTGGAGTCACTTCGGTGAACCTGTCTAGGTGGGTGGCGATTTCGCCGACATTGATTGTTTGATGATGCTTTCTAATCTGGGTCGGTCGGTGAAAACCATGCTTACCATACCTATTAGGGTCTTTAGCAGTAGTATGGGTCCACTTCCCTTTCTGTCCTCCGGCCTTGCCCTTGCCGCCGCGTTGTCCACCCTTTCGGTGTTGACCGACTCGGCCGTAGCCATGTGTGCGGCCGCCTCGAAGCCGGCGTGTGCGTTTCGGTTTTCGTAATGCCATCTTTTGTACCCCTGAATGTTTTCTATACGAAGTTCCTATATTTTTGGTAAGTGAATCTCCAAGATGCCGTTTGCGTAAGTGAATTGGATGACTTCACGCTTGCAGGGTATAGGGAGGTCTATAGTCTTGAAGTATTTCCGTCTTCGCGTATCGACGCGGATTGTCACCTGGGTTTCGGTGATTATTACCTTGATATCCTCCTTTTGAACGCCAGGTAACTCTGCTACGATAATGATTGCGCCATCTTGCTCCATAACTTCAATTAATGGTTCTCTCTCGTTCTTCACCGACGGCGTTGAACCTTCAGTACTAAGGTTGCCGAAGGGATTCAATCGAATCCGCCCATCAGGACCTACAGTTGCAGAGAAGCCCCAGACCATAGGGTTCTCTTGGAGCCCTCGAAGAAGCTCCTCCATATCGTCTCTACCTGTTCCGAATAGATCCTCAGACGATGAACCACCAAGCCTTTCCATTAACTCTTCAATCATTCGTCTTACTACCTCAAACTGATTATAGAAGAGTTCGTCCTCCCACCCGGGAGGCAGCTTTTTTCGACGTTTTTCATCTCTGGACAATGCATTCACCAAGACTAACGGAGAACCTATGCTACTTCAAGTCATTCGTTTAAGCAGTGAATTAATTTCAGATCCACGGTACCCTAGTTCACCAGACTTCTGAAAGGGGAGTTTTATACTTCCTCTAAAACCCTTTGACGGAGGATGTAATCGAAATACCTTCTTAAGTTTTGGAACATCTGCGATTTCGGCTTTGAAGGCGAGGAGTGAAGAAGCGAAGTCTTCAATACTCTTATACTTCGTTCTCCTCGTCAAGTAATCCTCTGAGAGGGAGTGATTGCCTTCTAGCCGACCGCGTTTCAGTAAAAGCCTAGTGAGGGTTGGTGCATCCAGTTCACCCCAAGTGATTGCGTCTTTAGCCTTCTGTAACATCCCCAAGTAAGAGGATCTCTTGTCAATGATAACCGCGTGATTCACACGCGAAAGGTTTAGCGTTAAAAGTGTCTCTTTAATATCCTTACGTAGACCAATGCCACTGCGTAGACGAATAACAGCAATTCGAACGTTTTCACCACTTTTTCTCTTCGGCATCTTATTCTGCTCCCCTTGTCCAATCTTGAGGCGACATTACACTATGGCTTTTCCTTAACGCTTCATAGACCGCATGAGCGAAGTTAAGTGTGCATCGGGTGTTGCCGCGGGTCCGCGACCAAATATCTTGAATTCCGGCAAGGCGGAGTACAACTTTTATTGTATCTGCAGCTACTAGCCCAACTCCCTTGGGAGCAGGGATGAGCGTCACTCGAACACTCCCGGTTTTCCCGTCTACTTTGAAGGGAACCGAGTGAGGGTCACGACAACCGCACTCCCAACTACCGCAGCCACGTCGAATTGGAGTGAGATTAATTTTAGCACGCAGAATGGCTTTACGAATAGCAGGCCCGATTTCCTTAGCTTTACCTTCGCCAATACCCACGTAACCTGCGTCGGTTCCAACAATTACTGTTGCCTTGAAGCGAGACTTCTCGCCAGCGTCAGTCTGCTTTTGCACTAGGTTAATGTCGATTACTTCCTCCTGCAAACCGGGAAGTAGTACGTCAACTATCTGTGGTTCCCTTATAGGGAGTCCTAGCTGGAAGAGGTCTTCAATGCTGCTTATTTGTCCTTCCTTCACCATGCGTCCGACGTTAGTTACAGGATTCCACTCATCGATGGCGAATGGTTGGCGGGGTCTTGGTCTGCGTCTTCTTCTCATTTGGTTGACCTCCGGCGGGGTGATTTACCGATTTTTGATTTAGTTTTATCGAACATGGCAGGTATTTGTGTTATATCGACACGGCCCTTTGAGACTTTTCCAAATTGGCGCTTAAAGGTTTGAGGTGCGTTTTCACTAAGGTCCTTGGCATATGCAGCAATGTGTTCCCCACGGATGCGTTTCTCTGATGGGAACATCTTCTCTGCAGAGGGAATGTCGAGCCCTGCATCAATCGCACCTTTGACTGCGGCGAAGATTCGTCCGCCTGGGATTGGTTTGGATAAACCAATGTCAACAATGGCATCTGAAACACCGTTTTTAAGTGACAAGTGTCCTGCGAGGAATCCTGTGAGGTACGCGGCGGGAAGATTCTTGACTCCTCCATGCCATCCTAGTTTCTTCAGCTGTTTTGAGTCAGCAGCAGCACCGGTGCGATCGCCCTGTGGCAATGCTTGCATGATTTGTACAAGGATTCGCTTACCAGTGCAGCGGACAACTAGACGATGGCGATTTGAACTGATCATACGTCGCCTTGCATGGTAATCGGTCTTGCCTTGGTGCCGACGTCGAAATACAACTTTATAGCGGGGTCCTGTTGCCATGGTTTATCGCCTCTTCATTTTATGTTCTTTTATGTAATGATCTACGCGGCGGATGGAGTCGAACATACCACCCTTTGCTAATCGATAGAGCCGCCGATAATCTCGAGGTTTAATAATACGTCGTGCCCGAAGCTTCTTAAGATGTCGCCGGATAGCTCGAATTCGTATCATCCAACGTTCTTTACCAGAGAGAGATGCTGTGCGGCTGCCCTCCCGGCTACCAAATCCGCGGCGGAGTCCTCGTTTCCGCTTCTGATGGAGCAGCTTTGCCCTGCCACGACTAATCCCTTTAACTTTGGCTCTGCGGATAGCACCTTCTCGGACAAGGCGGCGGATATCATCGCGACGAATCGCCATCGCTACGTCGTCGACCCTATTGGGATCAATCCAGATACGGTTTTGACCCACCTTAAGCACTCGTGCCGCTAGCCTTCGTTGTGGACGGAGATCCATAAGTTATCACCTATTCTTAGAGTTCCTCTTCGGATTTTGATAGAATATCTTCGATAGCGCGCGTTTTCAGTCGGGGGTTCAGTACATGCAGATCCAGTTCATCAGCCCGGTCTAGGATATCGATTCTCTTACGGTCTCCAACACGGCGCGCAATTCGAACAGCATTGAATTTCGGGTGGAGCCCTTCTAATTGGCGGATGTTATACACAAGAACTTCCTGTAAGCCGGAGGGGTGAAGGTTACGTAACTTGGAAGGACTACGATAACCTTTCGAAGGCATCACGGTACAACTCTTGTGTTTTTTTCGGATTCTCGAGTCAATCCCCTTTGGGCGTCTCCAGCTAGTATCAAGTCGCTTGTACCTCCAACTCTCAGGACGCACAAACCGCGGCATCCGCGCCTTTTCCCGGCGTTTACGCAACAATACCTGCTTCAACTTTTTCAAGCGTTTACTCATCTTCATTAGTAGCCCACTCCATCCAACCTAAATCCTCCACAAACGCTCACCAACGCGTTTCTCGAAGACATAAATACCGTCATGAAATTTGCGCGGGTCCTTTCTCCTAAGCTTTGTAGCCCGTTGTATATTGGCTGCTGTCTGTCCAACTTTTTCTATTTCGATGCCTTCGAGGATGACATCGTCACCCTTTATTTCTACTGTAACTCCTGGCAGAATTTGAGCGACACGGGCAGCCTTCTCGCCATAGAAGTTCTCGATAATTAACTTGTCGCCTGCGACCTTTACGTTAGGCGGGAAGTGTGCGAAGACGATTTTCATCTTATATGTGACACCCACGGTCACCCCTAACATCATATTCTTGATGTGTGAAGTGATCGTGCCCACAAGAGCAATCTGCCGACTTCGAGGATATTCGACAGATACTCGGATTGCACTGTTTACACGTTGGATATCAATCTCAGCATGAGTGAAATTACGTACAATTTTACCTTTTGGTCCACGGACGGTAACAACGCTATCATCGACTAGGACTTCTGTACCCTCGAATATGGGTGTTGTGAGTTCGAAATGAGTTGTTTTTGGAGGCATCTTGTACATTAACTCCGTTTGCTAATAGATGTAAGCGATTAATCGTGCGCCGTGACCTTGTTCAACAGCTTCCAGGTGGGTCATGAAGCCCTTGGAGGTACTGACTATGAGGATTCCGAATTGTTTAGCTGGTAGATATCGCTTTTCCCAATATTCGAATTCCGTAAGCTTGACAGCATAATGTGGCTTGATTACTCCGCATTTGTTTATGCGACCTAGTAGTTCAACACGGAATAAACCGGCTTTACCGTCATCAATGAATTCGAATTCACCGATATAACCAAGACGTTGCATGATTCGCAGTGCTGCACCCACTTTTTTAGAAGCTGGGCGGAGTATGACCTCCCGCTTCCGTAGTAGCTCGTGGTTCATTATGTTTGAATAAGCATCTGCGAGTGGATCCGATACAACCATTTCTTTTTACCTCATTCAACTGAATTTTCGGAAGCCCAGCCGCTCCGCTACCTCGCGGAAGCATCGCCTACAGAGCATGATCCTGTAGCTGCGGATAATAGCGCGGTGGGTTCCGCATCGCCGACAGCGGCGGCTGCCTTTTCCTTGTCCCTTCTCTTTAGACATATTATTCTTCCTCCTCTTCTTCTGGCCGAGTAAACTTCACGCCTAGTTCCCGTGTCAGTAGTTCCATCGCAGTTTCCCTAGTTATTCGGTGGCGGCGAGGGATTCGGTGGCGAGTACGCCGCCGACGTTTTATGCGGTACCCTGGTCGCTCTGTGCACACACAAACATCCATCCCAAATATACCTAGATGAGGGTCGTATTTGACACCGGGGATTTGGATATGCTCGGAGACCCCGAATGATACGTTGCCTCCTTGGTCGACTGAGGAAACTGGAAGTTGATGATCTTTGACATCGAGAGCACGCTTGGCGAAATCGATGGCTCGTTGACCACGCAATGTGACCTTACAGCCCATCGGCTCGCCCTTGCGCAGACCAAAATCTCGATTGTGATCCTTTGCTAGCACATCTACTGGTTTTTGTTTGGTGAGTGACTCCAAGACAGTTTTTGCTTTAGCTAGAACTTCGCCACCAACACCTAGAGACATATTTACGACTACCTTGGCGATGAAAGGTTTACGCATCACATTATCTTTCTTCACTTTAGGCTTTGGTTTTGTCGCCCGTTTTGTCTTGGGCTTTGGAGCCGTTTTTGTTTTAGCCTTAGCAGTCTTGGATGATGGCTTTGGTTTCGCTGTGGTGCTACGCCGTTTTCTCTTTGGCTTTTCTTCAGGCTTGTCACTTGACATTTCTAGCCAACCCCCGGTAGTGAGATGAGAGATTTATCTTCTCCAATGGCAAAGACGTATCGCAAGGTGGTTTGGAATGTGGTTCCGTCTGCCCCTTTAATGGTACCGAGTTTTATCTCGGAATCGATTTTCTCAAGTACACCTACAAAGCCTTTGTGGACACCGCCCGTAATTATTGCGATGACACCTTCCTTTAGGGGTATCCGAGTGCGAATACCCTGCTTGGGGATTGTGATGAGTAGGGTGTCGCCGCTGCTGTAATCCTGTTCAGGCTTTGTTTTAGAATCCTTAACAGGAATGAGGATGTTTCGGCCGTCATGGAGATGCAACTGAATATTGCCCTTAGCGACGGTGGTCTTTCCTAAGATTTTACAAAGCTTGACACCAACCTCGCCTTTAGGTATAGAGTGAATGGCCAGGAGATGTTGAGAAGATGGTACCATTCGGTACCGTACCTTGATTTCAGGAATTTCGACTACATCCATCAATCCCACAGGGTGCTTGTAGTTCTTTCTTACAAGACCGTCTACTTTGACTGCTCCACGTGCGATGACTTGACGAGTTTCTTTATGGGATGTTGTGAGCTTGAGCATATCTCTTACAATAATCGCGAGAGGAATGCTTCCTTCTAGGGAGTGACTGCCTGGGCTAGTTCGGATAGTGAAAGGATGTTCCTTTCGTCGGATTTGCCAGTGACCTGGAGCCGCCAATCGTTTTAGATTTTTTCTAGATCCCGTGGGCATGTATTTGCACCTTGTATCATACTTTGTTATTGTTGAGCCCCTGCCACCTTTCGATCGATGATAGCTTGGCGAATTTTATCCATCTTTACTAGTTTTGTGATGAGCACGTTACAGGGTGGGATGGGAAAGGGAACTGCGGAGCCATCGACTTTATCAATGGTTATATTTTCGATATGAATGCGTATTGTCTTCATATCTACTTTCAGCACAGTACCCTCCGAGTCTCGGAACGCGCCACGACAAACTAGTACTGTATCGCCCTTGCGAACTGGTAAGTTGCGTATACCATGTTTTTCAGATAGTTCTGGGGCTAAGCGAGCAGTAAGTAATTTATGTCGTTGATGCCATGGCATTGTGTAAAGCCGTTTTCGCTGTTTCCTTGGTTGACGTGTAACCATCTATTTCTTACTCCTACACTATAATGCTGGCAACGCTAGCTACGCGGGGCCATCTTTCTGCAGCTTCACGAGCAACAGGACCACGGATTTCAGAGCCTTGAGGGTCACCAGTTTCAGATGTAATTACTGCTGCATTATCTTCAAAGCGAATCCATTGACCACTCACTCGACGGAATGGTCTGCGTTGACGTACAATAATCGCTCGAAGGACTTGGTGTCGCATTTTTTCTGAGCCTACCTTACATGTGACTACAATCATGTCAGAGACGCTAGCGGCGGGTTGTCGCCGTAGCCTTCCTTGCCACCCAATAACAGCAATCAATTCGACGACTTTGGCACCACTATTATCCGCAACAATAAGCCGAGCACCCGTGGGGAGTCCCCGACAAAGACGGCGTACCGATATTCCTCGTCCCTTTCGTCCTCTTTTAGACACTCTCTTTTTCCTCCACGGATTTAGTGCACTCTACAACTACAAAGGATACGGTTTTGCTCAGTGGTCGACACTCCGCAATTTTTACTATATCTCCAGCCTCTACTTCAAGGCAGGGCGGAAGATGAGCTGATGTCATAGAGTGGCATCGTGCGTATCGCCTGTATTTTTTTATGAACTTCAAATAGTCTCTTCGGATAGTGATTGTGCCCTTCATTCTTGTACCTGCTACTATTCCTGTTAGTACCCGACCCCTGACTGGTAGGGTACCATGGAAAGGACACCGTGAATCTTGGCATTCACGATTCGGTGTTTTTACTTTGAGTCCTATGTTATTTGCTGTCATCGCTGTCTTTTCGCCCTCCTTATGCGTTCTGCGGGGTGACCGATAATTGTCTTGCCATTCACTTGGAGGATTCGGCCGTTAGGAAGAGCAACCTCGAATAAGGCTACATCTTTGGGAATGACTATGCTGCGGTCACCATCAGATAAGGTGATTGTACCGTGGGTTTCATTGATGACCCGACCGGCTTTGCCACTTTGACTAGAATTGGTTGAATAAACAATCTTCACTTCGAGTCCGATAAGTGGGCAAATTGTGAGGATATTATTACGCATTTTCTAGTCACCTCCACCCTCTTCTTCTGGTGCTTCCTCTGTAGTCAGAGTGCTTTGTTCATTGATGTAAGTAAGAATGCGTGCGATACTTCTGCGAATTGCACGAATGACACCGGGATTTTCCATTCCTGCCCCGGACGCCATGGAAGCTCGTTGCTTTGCCAATTCGGAGTGAAGCTCCACAAGTTTCCGATCTATTTCCTCTGGGTTCATTTCACGGATTTCTGCCATCTTTAAGATTGCCATCGTGCTTCGACTCCACTATAGTCTACCTAGGTTTCTTCTGATGTCTTGGGAGGTTCTGGTTTTTCAGCTGATTCGGCTTTCTTCTTCCTTGTCCGACGCTTACGCTTCGGCTTCTCCTCCTCCGGCGGCTTCTCC
>CBDVBC010000020.1:0-10322 GCA_965372125.1 Candidatus Hermodarchaeota archaeon
CTTAAATGTTACGGGGAGGACAGAATAACGAATTGCAGGTGAGGATACCTTCAGTAGAAAGTTTAAAAAGATACACTAGAACACAAGCAATCGGGCCGCGTTAGTGTAGCCAGGTCAATCATCTGAGGCTCTCGACCTTAGGACCGGGGTTCGAAGCCAATTCGTTATACTTATTGGAGAAAATCCCCGACGCGGCACCATTCTTTAGTCCGCTGAAATAAGATACTCACTGTATTGTTTTTTTACAATGCGACGAATTGCTTTATTAAGGGACTCTTTAGAAAAATCTGTAAGTGCACACACCCACTGCTTTGAGTGATTTCGGAAGAACCTAGAACACATATGGGAAATATTCCTCCAATTTTTATCGCTCGGTAGAATCCCGATGAATGTTAAATAACATTGATTACGAATGACATATTGCGAAATTTGTTTTATGATCCGTGATGCCCAGTTGCAAGGAAAAAGATTAGGAGTTTCATTCTGAGCAAGTGGAAATACATCACTTAGTTCGATTGGAACTAGACCAAGATGCGGAGAGATGAAGAGAACGTGGAATCTACCTAGAAGGAAAGGAGCATATTTCTTGAAGAGGTTTTTCACTTTGTTGCATTCCGGTGCTGAATGGTAAGGGCGAGTAGTAGGCGCAGCCATAAGTACTAAGATATCCTGATTATTTGAAGGTGGAGAGTAGAATGCCATTTTTCTTTGGTGTCGAATGACTTCTGGCTGTTGAAGCGACCATTCACTTGAAATAAAAATCGCCTTTGATTTAGTTACAGGGGAGAAGTGTTCTATGAAATCGGTGTGGAGGGAAAATTGATTCATAGCATCAACAAGGGACGGGTGATTGTTCAATCTGCTTTCTACAAGCCGCCAAAGGCGACCTTCTCTGATTGCCTGTTTTATTCGAGAAATTTCCAGAAGACAAACATAGAGATTGTGCTCAGCTAATACCCGCGTTCGCTCTGATTGTTCAAGTTGCTTAATCTCTTTGATTGTGTACTGGATACAAGTTGGACAAAAACAAAATTCTTCCTGGATTTCACTCAGTCGATATGTCCCCATTGAGGTTAACACGCGATTATTACGGGCAAATAATGCGTACGCTGCCGAGTCGAACATATCACATCCCATCGCCACAATTAAAGGAAAAATTAACGGGTGGCCCGCTCCGAAGAGATGAACAGGCTTGTGTACTGGGAGGTTTCTTTTTGCAGCCATTACTAATTCTACAACCTTGGCAAAATTATAACTTTCTAGGAGTTGAGTCGGACTACCAATTGCAAAGATTGAAAAATCAAGTTTGGATGCCCGTCGTGCCGACTCAGCTACTAGAGCGGGATATGTTCCACCCTGAATTGGTACAACCCATAAGACATCAGATCTAGTTCTTAGGGGGATGGATTCAGCCGCACGTTTCAAAGTTTCTTCAACCGTTGCTCTTGCTTGCTGTTGAGTAGATTTTCCGCCAGTGGGGAGATCAAGGATAACGGCGATGTCTGACCCGATACGTTCCTGAAACTGTATTATTTGTGAGGGGGCTACATCAACTTGTCCGTACACGAGGAGCTGGTATGCACCTGAATCAGTCATTATTGATCCAGGAAAATCTAAAAGCGAGTGGATACGTTCCTCCTTCTCCTTATATAATAGATAAGCATTAGTTATAATCGTATTACATTTGAAAGTTTCATATATCCGTCTTGGAGGTATTAACTCCCTTAAAGGATGCACCACCGGTAGAAAAGCAGGAGTCTCGACAAAGCCTGTTTTTGTCTTGAATCTAGTAATTCTCCCTAAGAGATCCTTACTGAGAATTTCCATCATTATAAACAGGGCTATCCTTAGCTAGTATCTACCTTGGCTTCTTGTTCCTCTACAAATCTGTTGTAGACCCTTCGAATCCGATCAGCTAGAGGACCCGTACCATCTACACCTTGTTCAGTTACTCTAACCTTATTCAGGACTACTATTACGTGAGCTTCCTCGATGAATTTTACCTCACCAGGTGGAAACAATGTTTCTAACTGTTCTGCTAGCCCTTTAAGGTCAAAAGGTTCTTCTGTTTTCACTATTTCCAAAATAGTACGTCCAGTCAAGAATATCTTGTGGTAAATTTTGTCATCAGAACCCCGTGCATCAGATAAACAAACGCTCAGAGAAGAAGGGTCATAACCCTTCATTTTACCAGTGAATGCTTTTCCTGAACTTGTGGTAACAACCACGGTTGCCCCAATTAAGGACGCCAATTCTTTAAGGAAATGACGGGCCGCTGTGCTTTGTGACATAAATAATTATTCCTCGGCTTTTTCTCTACTCCGTGTTGTGTTTGTCCATCGCTTTATAATATTGTTGGCACATTCTAGCGGTGGACTGAAGGTATGGTTACGTGGCACAAGTGTCTCCAAGGGCCTAGAGCAGAGCTAGTATTCGTGAGTAGTAAGTGAATTCAATATATTCTTCTAATGAAAAAATACAGGCTCGGTCCATGTGATGAGAAACCGTTATAGGGAATTTATCGGCTTTCGGATGACATAACCTTTGCGGCCGTGGTCTAGCGGTTAGGATTTAGGCCTCCCAAAGTTTGGTTCCTAGACTAAACTGGAGCACGCCTATAGCCCGGGTTCAAATCCCGGCGGCCGCACCATTTCTTCTTTTGGGAACCCATAAAAGGCGCTTTGTTCTAGAATCCTGTCGGAGAATGCTATGACGACATGACCCTTTGGACCTACTGTTTTGGCAGTAGGGATGATCAGGATCTTGAGTACTGAGCCTTCTCCGCTATCCTGTTTCTTTTCCTCTTCTTTGTTGGTTCTTGTGGTGCCATTCTTCAAAGATAGCAAAATAGAGGCATTCTTGTCGGGGGATTGTGAGTGCGTCGGGGGGTATTCGTGTTCTGGTGAATTTTATAGATGCGTCGCGTATTAGGACGGCAGGGGTTTGTTCGTTGGCTTCTCCCATGAGTACTTGTGCGGCGGAGGCGAGGTTATCTGCTGTGGCGGACCTTGTGATGCGTAGTTTGCGTCCGAATAGGTCTGGTTTGCCGCGTAGGTCTTGCACTGGTTCAAACCCTGCAACCGCAACTGCTAAACCGACGGTTCCAAGACGTAAGGGTTGGGTTCTGCTGTCTGCGATGATGACTCCTACTTCACATTTTGCTAGTTCTTCGATTTGTTCCTTTATCCTCCAGGCTTCCTTGGCGGGGTTTTCTGGTAGCAGAACGACATGACCCAGTGGCGCGTTGGAGTGGTCGATGCCTGCATTAGCCATAAGCGTGTTGTTCTTGATGGTTAACAAGACATGAGGGACGCCGCCGAGGATTTCTTCTGATTCTTCAAGGACGAGTTGTGCGAGTTCGGGTTCTAGCTGGTAACGTGTGGCTAGTGCTGCTGCCTCTGAGGATACGTCGACGTTTTCGAGTTGGCGTATTCTTCCTTGTGCGGTGGCCACCGCGGTTTCTGCGAGAACAAGGATGTCCTGGGCTTCTAGTTCGAGACCTTGCCGGGCGATGGACGAGGAGAGGATTTTGACTAGATTGTCTCCTTGTTGTATGATTGGAGTCTGAATACCGAATAGTTCCATTATTCCTTGCACTCCTGTGTTTTGGTAATAGCCTCTATGATTCTGGTGCAATCTTTGGTCTCTCGGATGTCGTGCGCGCGGATGATGTGAGCGCCTTCTTGGACGGCGATGCTGACAGCTGCTAGGGTTCCTGCGAGTCGTTGGTCAGGTGATGGATATCCTAGGAGCTTTCCGATGAAGGCTTTTCTTGATACGCCTACGAGGATTGGGCGCCCTAATGCGCGGAATTTTCTGAGATTATGTAGGATGGCAAAGTCGCATTCACTGGGTTTACCGAACCCGATGCCGGGATCGACGACGATTTTTTCTTCAGGAATTCCCGCGTTTGAGGCGATTTTGAGGCTGCTTTCAAGGGCATCGTGAATCTGTTCCATTGTTGTGCAGTCGCCTGGTTGGTGTATACAAGCCATAACGATGCAACTAGCACCAGCTTCGCTGATAGTTTTTGCCATAGAAGGATCGGTTTTCAGCCCGCTCACATCATTGACAGTTGTGGCGCCAAATCGTAATGCCTTGATGGCTACCTTGCTGCGCTGAGTATCCACAGAGAGCGGGATGTCCCATTGGCACCTAATCTCCTTAATAGTCGAGACTACGCGCCTGGTTTCTAGCGCCAGCGAAACTGGTGGTGACCCGGGAGCAGTTGACGCGCCGCCAACATCGATAATATCGGCACCCTCTTCAATCATTTCACCCACGGAAGCTATGGCACGCTTTAATATTCGATGATAAGAGCCGCGAAAGAAGGTGTTTGGGTCACGGTTGATAACGCCCATTATCGCGACCTGTGTGTTGTCGCCCACTCTCAGAGTATCTAGTTGTGCTCTAATAGGAGTCATTTTGAAGTCACCGAAAGCTTAATGCCAATTACAAAGCTTTAACCATTCTTCGAGGTGGCAATACTGGTAGACAAAGAACTACTCCGAACCCACTTATTCGATTGGCACAAAGAGCATGGCGCTAAAATGGCGCTCTTTGCCGGCTTTGACATGCCGCTCTGGTATAAATCGGCAATGCCAGAGCACTTAGCAACACGTAAAGCAGCGGGTATATTCGATGTGAGCCATATGGGTCGCCTTTTGATTGAAGGTCCAGAAGCCGCAGAGTTCCTTGACTACATATTGCCGACGAAGATTAAACGACTCCAGAACAACGCGGGAACTTATTCCGTTTTTTGCACCGAGAAGGGTGGCATCGTGGATGATCTCATTGTGTGCCGGGTATCCAAAACTTCATTCTACATGGTCGTGAATGCCTCCAATCGTCAAAAGGATATCAACTGGATGCAACAGCACATCGGAAAGTTCAATGCAGAAATAAAGAATATATCAGATTCGACGCCGATGTTTGCCGTCCAGGGACCCTGCGCAATTGAGATACTGGAAAAACTTACCAAAACCAATCTAGGAGATGTACCAAAATTTTGGCTAGCCCGTGCTAAATTGGGAGGCTACGAGGTGCTGGCTACTCGGAGCGGCTACACTGGCGAAGAGGGCTACGAAATCGGTCTGTTAGATACACCGCCTGATGAGGCGCAGAAAGCAGTTAGTCTTTGGGAGAAAATCCTGGCGAAAGGAAAGGCTGCAGGAATCGTTCCTGTAGGCCTAGCAGCACGGGATACTCTCCGATTGGAAGCGGGGATGCCACTGTACGGAAACGATATTCATGAAGGAACCTCGCCGCTTCAGGCCCGCCTTTCCTTCGTCGTTCATCTAAAGAAGGATAATTTCCTTGGAAAAGATGCACTTGTCGCGGAAAAGGCTGCAAAGCCCAAGAGGGCTAGAGTGGGGCTAATAATGCTTGAGAAGGGGATACCTCGCCCTAAATTCAAGATCTCCGCTAAGGGTCAAGAGATTGGTGAGGTCACCAGCGGCTCTATTTCCCCACTTCTTCGTAAGGGAATCGCCCTCGGTTATGTTACGAGACCCTATAGGAAGTCAGAGACGTTGGTCCATTTGCAGTTTGGTAAACGTCACCGCTGGGCAGAGGTCGTCCATCCCAAGCGTATGCTAGCAAAAATCAAGAAACTAGCGAGTAAATAGGAAGGCAATACAGCTTACTTGTCACTCGAAGGTTTGTCAATTTTTTGCAAAAACTCAACGAGTAATTGTGCTATGGAATTTTTCGGATTCAGGTGAAAGATCCTGCGTTGCTTAAAGAAGCGGATATCCGATACAATTCCCAGCCTGATTAAAGGTGTTAGGCATCGTTCCACGGAAGAGACTGAAACCTGTGCTCGTCGCGCCAGCATAGAAAGGTGCATGGTTGTGTCCTTGTATTTTACAAGCACATCGAGTAATCGCACTTGTGGAGTGTCGCCAAAAATCTTTACTAAACTCGATTCTTTCGCCAATTAAGCCCATCCTTTATCCCGAAATAAGACGCGTACCTATTTGACGGCGTGTAATTGCGAGGAGAATATTCTGTGGGTTTGAACCATTAACAAACCAGACCTCTATTCCAGAGCGTTCAACAATATTCAGGGCTTTCCTGTCGAAGAGTGGGTACGTACCGGGTTTGTCGCTCAACGACGAAACGATTTGACGTAGTTGGGAAACTGTGACGGTGGCAAACCGTTTTGCTTGAGGGAACCGATCTGGGTCCATATCGTAAACTCCGTCTACGTCAGTTGCATTGATTAGCACATTGGATTTTGTGAGTTCTGTTATACGTGCGGCAACTGCGTTTGTTGATTGTCCTGGCTGCAGTCCTCCCACAACGAGTAATTTTGCCTTTCCCACATTTTCTTGGATTTGATTTTCTGTCATCTTTGGGGTAGGATAAGCAAGCTCGTCTAGAGCTGCAATCATTAGCTGAGCACAGACCCGGGTAGCGGCGATCCCAAGCCAGTCGAGCGCCTCCCTGCCTGCATTTAGCCTGGAACCTCTTTTAATCAAGGATTTTGCCAAGGCACCACCACCAACCACAACAACAATCTTGTGACCCTGCGCAACAATCTCTCCTATTATCTGAGCATATTGCTCAAACCGCCTTGTATACAATCTCTTACGCTGGTCGAAGAGCAGTGACCCGCCAATCTTAAGAACTAGCTTCATTTCTGGTACCTCAAGTTGCGGTAGGAAACCTTTTTTGCTACATATTTTCGTGGAGACCTTAAAACCATCGATGCTACACCTACTTGTGGTTACCTAACCCACTGAGATGAAAATATTGTCCACGTCTGCTGATTCATTCCAGAGATTCCAGCTAAAGAAACTGGTTACTAAACTGGCTACATTGAGAGGCCTACACACTAGTTTGATTACCCTGTTCATTCCGCCAGACCGACAAATGAGCGATATCATTGGCAAGCTAAGACAAGAATTAGGAACCGCGGTCAACATCAAATCAAAGACAACGCGTAAGAACGTTATGGATGCCCTTCAGGCGATAATCCAACGGCTAAAAAACATCCCCAAACCACCTCCAAACGGGTTAGCTGTATTCTGTGGCGCAATATCTCAAGGTGCACCTGGCAGCGAAAAAATAGAAATCTATATTTTTGAGCCTGCAGAAATCGTCGGTGTTTTCATCTATCAGTGCGCTGCTGAGTTCTGGCTAGATCCTCTGCGTGATATGTTATTGGCTAAGGATAGTTACGGTCTCTTATCTCTCGACAGAAGTGGCGCCGCTTGGGCAATACTTCGTGGTACGAACCTCCAAATTACCAAGACCATCAAGAGTTTTATCATGGGCAAGCATAGGGCCGGCGGTCAGAGCCAGCGCCGTTTTGAAAGGCTTATTGAGCAGGCGGCCCACGAGTTCCTTACTAAGGTTGGGGAAATTACACGCGAAGCCTTTGGGAACCTGCCAGATCTTAAAGGAATCATAATCGGTGGCAGCGGCTTCACAAAGGAGATTTTTGCCCAGAAGGGTTATCTGGTTTCAACGCTTCAAGAGAAGGTACTGGCTGTCTTGGATACTGCTGTGTCTGGTGAAGCTGGGATTAGGGCTCTTGTTCAGAAATCTGAGGATGTTCTGCGAAGCCAGCGTTTTGTCCAGGAGAAACAGCTTGTTCAAAGGTTCCTCGAAGAGCTAGCTAAGGATTCAGGACGGGCAGCCTATGGTTTGAAAGAGGTCAGAGTAGCGCTAGGCCGTGGGGCTGTAGACATTATCCTTGTATCTGAGGGTATTGAGTATTTGGTTGTCATGGCTCAATGCAGTTCCTGTCAGCACCAAACCGAGAAGACAGTCGCCTCAGATGCACTCAACGCTTACAAGCAGCGTCTTTCTAGTCAAACCTGCACCGCGTGTGGTAATCAATCGCTTCAAATCGTTAAGACTACTGATCTTGTTGAGGAGCTCGGAGAGCTAGCGGTTCAGAGCGGAGCGTCTATAGAGATTATATCCCCGGAGACAGAAGAGGGGAGGCAGCTTCTGAACTCCTTCCGTGGGATTGGGGCAATCCTCCGATGGGCCGAATAGGCTAGGCAGGTTTTCTTAGCGACAATCTTTTCAAGGCATCTCCTATACAGCGTGAAAGAATGTATCCCAAGTCAGGTGGAAATTGAGGTCTAGAATAGTGGAGCAAACCTTTCAGTTGAAGGAAAAACGCTGGAAACCAGCCATTGAAGAGGAAATCCTCAAACAGTGGATAGAGGAAAAACTCTACGCCTTCGACCGCACCACAACAAAGCCAATATTCACTGTTGACACTCCACCGCCATACCTGAGTGGTCCCTGGCACGTGGGGAGCGCAATACACTATGCCCAAATCGATATGATTGCACGGACTAAGCGCATGGAAGGTTTTGCCGTTATCTTCCCCATGGGTTTGGATAGAAATGGTTTGCCTATCGAGGTACAGGTGGAAAAACATCATAAAATCAGCATGCACGAGATCCCGCGCCAGAAGTTCCTTGATATGTGCTCTGAGTTCCTAGACCGGAATGAGCGCCTCACAGTCGCTCTCGCGAAGCGCCTCGGGTTGAGCTGCAACTCCTTTGAAGACAAAGAGATGTACCGCACAGATAGCCCCGAATACCGCGCGGTCACCCAGCGAACCTTCATCGAACTATACCACAAAGACCTCATCTACATCGACGACCGCCCCAATAACTGGTGTCCGGTCTGCGGTACCACAATTGCGGATGCTGAAGTCGAGTATAAAGATGTGGAAACCGCTCTCGCCACCCTACGCTTCACTGTTAAAGAAACTGGTGAGGAGCTGGCGATTGCTACTACTCGCCCAGAACTACTTTGTGCCTGTGCCGCGGTCCTTGTAAACCCCAAAGACGAAAGATACGCTCACCTACACAACAAAACTGCCCTGACCCCTTTATACGAGAAAGAGGTTCCAATTATACCTCATCACGAAGCACGAATTGAGTTTGGTACCGGAGTGGTCATGGTCTGTAGCTACGGCGACTACACTGATGTACGCCTCTTCCGAGAACTAGAACTGGAACCAGTCAAAGCCCTTGGGTCTGACGGGAAAATGACAGAAGCTGCGGGACCCTACGCAGGGATGCGCGTGGCAAAAGCACGACGCACAATCTTAGCCGATTTGGAGTCCAAGGAGCTCATAATCAAACAGGAAACAATTTCTCACCGCACACCAACCTGCTGGCGTAGCAGGAATCCCGTTGAATTCATCGCTATGCCGGAGTACTACCTGAAACAAGTACCCTTCGTTGAAGACTTGAAACAGGTTACTGACCAGATTACCTTCTTTCCCCAAATGCACAAGCAAATCATCACCGACTGGCTAAACAGTGTTAGCCGTGACTGGCCCATAAGCCGCCGCCGCTACTACGGTACAGAACTCCCCTTGTGGTACTGTAAGGGGTGCGGCAAGACGATTGTTCCCCCACCGGGTCCCTACTACCAGCCCTGGCGCGAACCACCCCCCTATGATGCGTGTCCTCATTGTGGCGCCAAAGACGGCTTTGAGGGCGAGGAGCGAACCCTAGATACCTGGATGGATTCCTCTATCAGCTCACTTTTCATCATCGACTACGAAAAAGACAATGACCTCTTCCAGCGAGCCTTCCCCTGCAGCCTACGAGCCCAAGCCAAAGACATCGTACGCACCTGGCTCTACTATACACTCCTCCGCGTGTACCAACTATTCAAAGCCCCTGCCTTTGAATATGTCTGGATCATGGGGTTTGGCGTCGACAAGAACGGGGAGGCGATGCATAAAAGCCGTGGTAATGTTATCGATCCTGTTCCAAAAATAGACCAGTACGGTGCTGATGCTTTTCGCTTCTGGGGCAGTTTGGAGGCCTCTCTCGGCTCTGACATCCGCTTCTCAGAAGACCGGCTCGTGGGCGCTCACAAGTTCCTCACAAAGCTCTGGAACATCACCCGCTTCATCTCCAACTTCCCCAAAGTAGGCGAAGAAGAACAGGTAACTCTACAGCCCGCTGACAAATGGATTCTCTCCGAACTCAACCAGTTCATCCAGCGCGTCCGGGACGGCTACGCAAAGCTCGACTTCCACATCCCGGCCCGTGAACTCCGAACCTTCATCTGGGACCTCTTTGCCAGCCACTATCTAGAGCTAGTCAAGGGACGCGCCTACAGCGAAAACAATCCTGACGAGCAAAAGGCTGCCTGTTTCACCCTCCACAAGGTACTCCACGCAATCCTGAAGCTCCTAGCACCAATCTGTCCCTTCATCACCGAGAAAATCCACCGAACCGTCTACTCCCCCGAAACCTCTATCCATCTCCAAACTTTCCCTGAAATCAGGGACGAATGGACTGGAGAACACCCAACAGAGCTCATCACCC
>CBDVBC010000021.1:0-10251 GCA_965372125.1 Candidatus Hermodarchaeota archaeon
AAATCATATACTAGGAAAGAAAACAATTACTTCTGCATCAAACCGTGCATAACTCCCAGTCACAAAAATACACTCATCGTACATTAGTAGAGTCGCCCAAATGTTAATAATCAACTCAAAAGAGGATTTTACCAGCACGGAACAACTTGAAAGCAACAGTCACAGCACCCGCATTATGTTCCGCCGCGCCCTCCCCTAACTCCCTTTGATACCGCACCCGGACCTGATCCCACAAATCCCCAACACCAACCATCGGATCCCCCCTCAGCAAATCCAGGGCAAGTACAGCATACGCCCCATTCTTCGAAAGCTCTGATCTAATCCTGCTCAACGACCAATCACACAAGGGACGACCACCACCCTCGATTCGACCAAGAAAATAGAGCGTGTAAGCCCCCTTCATTGGACAACCTTTCACACCAGACAACGGGCTCTGCCCTCCCAACGCCTGATAGGTCCTACTCCACGCCCTATTCCAGGCCCCTGGCGTCGAATCCGAACCAACCCGGTCAATCGTCCCACGAACCCAATCCCAAAGATCCACCTTACAGAAAATCAAAGCTTCCCGATCCACAGCCACAACATCACTTCCTAAACATATACCAATATTCTCCTCACTGATAACTAAAAAAGAAAGTGGTCATGTCCACCTCAAACAAAATCACACCACAGATCCAAAGACGCCCCAACACCATAGCCCAATCGCTATGTTACTGATCCAATTAAGTGACCGGGTTTCCCCCACCAAAGTAGTAAATATCAAGAAACCTACCAAACGGCGTGGGCTGCGCAATACCATATTTCTCCTTCTCCAACTCCTCAAACCTAGAAACGAGGACAGGATTATCTAGTAAATCCGTTTGAACTCGCCTCATCACCATCATCCTCCGCTCGAAGGTCCAACGATGATGTCGTAGCGTACCATAACGAAGAGGAAACGCACTCCGAACACGCGAATCAAAAGCCAACGTCTGCCCCCAAATAAGCATCAACGGCTTACACACAGCAATCACGAAATATTCACCCCCCTTCGACGGCGAACCATCCGCCTCCTTCACACAACCCATCCCAAATACGTCGCAACGCATCTTCACTAACCCGATTAAACTCGAGAAGACTACAACCCCGCACCTCATCATACGCATCAGAAATATCCCCCAACACCCTTCTGAGAGTATCCCGCCACTTATGCTTCAAACCTTTAACACTATACGCCTGCCAGCGAACCAACACCCGAACCAACCGCCTGTGCGCCTTACCCAGACTCCTCCTATCCAAAATATGACCTCCGCCCCCCTCAACTCGAAGCCTCCATCTCCAAAAAACATTGAAATCCAACATGTAATCGCGAGGAAATCCAAGAAACTTCTCTTCAAAATCAGCCGGACTAATCTGTGAAATAATCCCCATAAAAACTCACCACAACATCAAGCACTTACATCCTCTCACCAAATAAACAATTAGAAAGAAAAATGGTCGTCCACCCCAAACAAATTCACTCCATAGACCCAAAGACGCCCCAACACCATAGCCCAGTCGCTACGTTACCTAGACGAACAAGGTAACAAATGCGGTTAGCAATTTTAATAGAGATCTAGTTTCGTATTTTCAGCCTGTAGTTTGAAGGTTTTTTAGATGATAAATCGCATAAAGTGGTCCAGAACACTTTAGTCCGATTGTCCTACTAATCTTATGTTTCTTGCTAACGATGTGACTGTAATCGCACGACACAAAGACAACAGGAATCTTTGAGAACCTCTCATATTCCTTCGCCGATGATAGGTGTATTGCGTCAGATCTAGGTATACCTTCTTGGACTAAATCTTGGACCTTCTGACCAATTGGAGCGGCCTGGGTTTCAGGAACAATCTCCGCTAGGCTTTGTGATCCAATTGCGACATCATATTTATCTTGGATTACTTGAATCTCAGATATCAATGTGGTAGTAAGATCTAGGAAGAAATCATGAAGGTCAATAATATCTTTCATACTGAAGGTAGTTTCAAGTTGATCAATCACCCATTCTTCTACTAGACGTGTCTTATGCGCGACTCCTATCCTTCTACCGTAAACTCTGCTAAATCCCCTTTCGAAGACTAAGAAGTCATCCTTGGTTAGCTTTATTGGTGTTCCTTTTGGTTTGCCTTTGCGAGCTTCTTCGACAGTTTTCTCTAGAAGCTCCCGAAGTTCAGTTCCAAAGAAATCAATTATCTCTTCAAGCTTTCTCTCGCATTCCTGAAACACACTGTGTGTTACAAAACAAGACACATTATTTTCACTTATATTGCGTTTGAACTTGTCCAAACGAACCTTGTAAGCATCTGTAGTATGTGCAATGATGATTGATGTATCAAGTAGGAAACACCCATTCAAAGCACACATCATTAATCAACTGCTATTGAATCTGTCACTCCTTGAATCATATGCAATGTGGCACTTCTTTCTTTAGCTCTCTGTGCAAAAATTTCAGGTCGCTCGGAGATAAGCTTGCTTCTAAACACTCTTAACCGAAAAATGAAGTCCTTTACCATCTGTTCGTATTGGTGTTTGTCTACTTTGTCAAAGGAGAGAAACTTGCTCTCAAGGATATCTTCATAGTTCGAACTGTTACAAAGGTCGATATACACTTTAATTCTGAGCGCCGCGAAGTTAACTGAATCAAAGAGATCAATCCAAGGGCTTAGTTCACCTCTTGCTTTCCGTAAATATCTCTTCGTCTTCACTAAATCTGACTGAATACCTCGAATTTGCAGTTTACGTGTATGGTATCGAATTCTATCTACCATCAAACTAAGGTAAATGCCATACGATCTGTCTAGCGTTACAAAGTGGTTAAGTAGTGTAAACGGTAAATTCGAGTTGAATAACATCGCCGCTTCGCTTCTGATATATCTCTCTAGATTACGGTGATGTCTATCACGAAGGAAAACAATGAATCTATATGTACGTTCGAAGCCACTCTGCTTTTCACGAGAGGCAAGAAAGTCTTCAAGTTCCTCTTCCAAATCCTGTTCACTTTCAAGAGATTGCATGAATTTTTTGATAAGCGTTGATTCAAGTTCCTCTCTCTTAAAGCGACTGGGGATAGTAATGCTTTCTAGCAGCGACTCAGCTAGCATTTCAGTGTATTCAGTAATCGACTCGATTTTAGGTTCGTATCTTCTTTCAACTCGTTGAAATTTCACACCCCACTGCTTAACGATTCTCTTCTCTTCGATAGGTTCAACATCAAGAAAACCTAGTCGTACAGCTGAAGAAAAGGATCCAAAGGTCGATGTAGTAGCCACAGCCATATTGGTTCCTCCACTACTCCAAAATATCTGGCAGCTTTCAAATTATGATTATTTCAGATTTTACTTTGTGATAGATGTGTTCGACCGCCAAACGAAGTTCTCTCACAGAACCTATTCCGACTTGTGACATTAAATCCACATACAAGATACTGTTCTATTACAGTGTGGTTATCATTTGATATCATTTGTTCTACATAAAGTTATTGAAGACTGCATCAACACGAAAAGCGTGATATTGATTTCTTAAAGAAATAAATTCCTGAGAATAATAAAGGCGCTTCGTAGAATAAGATGATGCGATACATCATAGGATAACAAAATCCTCTTCTCCTGACTTCAATATCTCGGTTTCTGAGCCCTTGAAAAGAATAACCTCCACCTGAGTATCCTTATCCCTAGAACCAGTTAGGGTGATTCGTTGTATCTGATAACGATGCTCAAAATGAAGTTCAAAGAACCTCCCACGCTCTAACGACGTCATCATTCATTCCATCAATATACTATGAAAAAGAAAGTGGTCGTCCACCCCAAAACAAATTCACTCCATAAACACCAAGACGTCCCAGCACCTTACCCGGTTGCCATGTTACCGAGAAGAACAAGGTAACAAATGCATTCTTAGGAGGTCGTTGATCAAGACCCAAAAAGACACGAAATCCAAAGAATTTAGTAAACGCTCAAGAAGAAAGATGCTGGCGTGTCCCATTAACTTATTATTTTAATCTACTATAGATGGAAGAAGAATATCTATGGTCTCTGGGCGTGTTCAACTGGATAACTCCTTCGTGAAGGGTATGTTGCTATTCCTTGAGCACCCATCGGAAGGCCAATTTGACCAATTAGTCCAGCACCCCGCGGCACAACGCGTTCATTCGCATGCCACTCGTTGGGACAATACCCAGTTGGGCATCCAGGAGTTCTGGAAAACCCTCCTCCAAAAGGAAGCGCAACGTGGTGCGGGACACCTCCGAAAAATCCAGGCGTGTTTGAATTTCCTTGAACGCAATGGACATCTGCTCTCTGCTGCCATGGACGAGGTCCTCGAATACCTCCCCTCCGAGGCATCCCTGGATTGCCATCTGTATACGATGCTAGGCTACGATGCCGGCATCGTCTGCGATGGCGACGCCCTGCTCAATCTGGGACACCCGCTCTACCACGAAGACCCCCGTGAACTCATCTACTTAGCCATGCATGAAATCCACCACGTCGGCTACATCAATATACAACCCGGTTTCTCGCTCGACGAACTGAAGACCCCTCGCGATCTATTAGGGGCCATATACTATTCAACCCACTTAGAAGGCATGGCTGTGTACGCCCCGCTGCGTAGACGGTTGCAGGAGAGGGGATTACAGCACGAGGATTACCCCGCCCTACTCGACACCCATGAACGACAGGCTCGCATCCAACAGTACTTTACCCTCGTCACAGCCCTCGCACAGGAACCAAACCGCCTCCTCACAAAGAAAGATTTACAAATCTTTGAAATCATGAGCGGCAAGCACAAACGCCTCTGGTACATCACCGGCGCACACATGGCACAAACCATCGACGAAACCCTCGGACGAAAAGCCCTCGTCCAAACCATCGTCAATGGACCCAAGACCTTCTTCACAACATACCAGACCCTACAAGAACACCCCATCGAAGGCTAACAATGCTACAAAAACGGCAACCAGAACTAACATCTCATACCATTCTACAGCTGTTGGTTTTCCACCCATAATTTTCGTAACATTTTCAGTCATAAGGTAATTCCGTAATTTTTACCGGTATTCAGCATCACACGTAGTATCGCTATAGGTCAACAGTGGGATTGGAAACCTTTTACAAAGCACAATCGTAGTGACTCAACTCCATAAATCAAGTAAAAGTCTCTTTTTCTGATAATAAAGCCCAATACTTACATCCTCCTCAACATGATTTGCCGCCAACCGAGAAGAACATACAGACCTACCCTATTGACCGTGCTTGCTTCGATACTTCCGAAGGACGACGGGAGCATCCCTGGCTTCAGGATGGATTAACGCGTAATAACCACGATTGCTCCGCGTCAAATCCCCCACCCACGAACCCAATCCTACTACCCGTCTAGGTAGATCCCGTACAGGGATGTCGAAGTGTCCAGTAATCATCCAGTCTTTATCTCCCAGTGGGGGTAACCATCCTGTCTTGTCCGACTCTAGTCGTGCTCGTAACCGACGAAGCGCTTCGGCTGACCGACCATAAGCGCTGGCCATACGTTCGTATCCTGTGCAATGTCCATGGTGGATGAGTACCCTGAAGGTCTGGCAGAAAAGCCAAGCGTACTCGGTCACAACGAATTCGTGAGCGGAGGGCTGAGCCTTTAGGCTGCTGTCATGGTTACCCAACAGAAATACACAACGACTTGCTAAATTCTGTTCACGTAGCGCTTGAAAAAACTGATTATACTCTGTTTGAAGTTCTTGGGCTCCGCCGAACTCATGGGCGTACGCCAACTCTAGTGTATCCCCAGAGAAGTAGAAAACTACTTGGCAGCACTAATTTTCAAGATAAAGAAAAAGTGGTCGTCCACCCCAAAACAAATTCACTCCACAAACTCCCCATTGACGCCCCAGCACCTTACCCGGTTGCCATGTTACCGAGAAGAACAAGGTAACAAATGCTTTCTTAGGAGGTGATCCAGCCGCAGGTTCCCCTACGGCTACCTTGTTACGACTTCTCCCCCCTTGCCGAGCTCGGATTCGACACCACCCAACCCGCCGAAGCGGGTGGACAGCGGCTCATCCCAACCTAACTCGGGTGGAGCGACGGGCGGTCTACACCGTGTAGGACGCATCCTGTGCACGTGTGTGCAAGGAGCAGGGACGTATTCACCGCCTGGTGATGACAGGCGATTACTAGGCATTCCATGTTCACGACGGCGGGTTGCAGCCGTCGATCCCGACTGTGCCCCGGTTTGGGGGATTAGCTTCACCTTTCGGTGTTGCAGCTCATTGTCCGGGGCTTTGCAGCCCGCGTGTGGCCCGGGAGTTTCGGGGCATACTGACCTGCCGTGGCCCCCGCCTTCCTCAGCTTCATCAGCTGCGGTCCCGCTAGTGTTCCCGGCTACCCCGAGGGGTATCGCTGGCAAATAGCGGTGGGGGTCTCGTTCGTTGCCTCACTTAAGAGGACAGCTCACGCCACGAACTGACGACGGCCATGCACCTCCTCTCAGCGCGTCAGGTAAAGTCATCAGCTTGACCTTCATACTGCTGTCGCCCCCGGTAAGTTTTCTGGCGTTGAATCCAATTGAACCGCAGGCTTCACGCCTTGTGGTGCTCCCCCGCCAATTCCTTTAAGTTTCAGTCTTGCGACCGTACTTCCCAGGCGGCGGGCTTAACGCCTTCGCTTCGGCACCGATCCGGCTCGTAGCCGGACCGACACCTAGCCCGCATCGTTTACGGCTAGGACTACCCGGGTATCTAATCCGGTTCGCTCCCCTAGCTTTCATTCATGACCGTCGGACGCGTTCCAGCCGAGCGCCTTCGCCACTGGTGGTCCCCCTAGGATCACAGGATTTCACCCCTACCCTAGGAGTACCCTCGGCCTCTTCCGCTCCCAAGCCCGGTAGTATCCCCAGCGGCCCACCAGTTGAGCTGGTGGATTTAACCAGGGACTTGCCGGGCCGGCTACGAATGCTTTAGGCCCAATAATCATCCCGACCACTTGAGGAGCTGGTTTTACCGCGGCGGCTGGCACCAGCCTTGCCCTCCCCTTATTCGCCTACTCTCTTACTGATAAGCAAAAGCCACGCGGTGGCGTGGCACTCGGGGTGACCCCATCCCGGTTTCCCGGATTGTGAAGGTTTCGCGATTGCTGCGCCCCGTAGGGCCTGGGCCATTGTCTCAGTGCCCATCTCCCGGTTCCCGCTTTCACGGCCGGTACCGATCGATGCCTTGGTGGGCCGTTACCCCACCAACAAGCTAATCGGCCGCTGACCCATCCTCTGGCGCGTGCACCACAAGCGGTGCTTGCCTTTGAGCGGCGGGCCATTCCAGGCGTCGTCGCTTATCGGGTATTAGCCTCAGTTTCCCGAGGTTGTCCCCGTCCGGAGGGTAGGTTGTCAACGTGTTACTGAGCGATACGCTACTCCTGTACATAGTTACAGGCGTGCAACTTGCATATCTTAGTCTCACCCCGATAGCAGTCGGGTCTGGCAGGATCAACCAGTGTTTGGTTTGTTTGGGTTAGTCGCATGGTAGTTGGTTTTTTGTCCCGTGTTGTTGGGACGGATGGCGGTGGGTTTTGGTGTTGGGTTGTCGAGGAATTTATGGAATCGTGTTGTTTGAGGTGGACGTGTCTTGGACCTGAGAGTCCAGAGTTCTGGTTTGCTCGGGTCTGCATGTTTGTTGCCGCTTGCTGGAGAGCAGCCGGTCATTGGTGGGGCGTTACGCGCCCTGTGGTTCTCGTGGCTGCTACGCCGTTTGTAGCTGCGGCTGCGCGTGGGTTGTCTGCTCGTGAGCGAGCACATCAAGTGACAACGCTGCGCTAAGGAGGGGTGGGGGCACTACGATTTAAAAATGCTTCGGGTCAGGTGGGGGGTGTAGAGGGACTGTATGTGTTCTAGCTATGGGTTGGTGAGGGATAATTTCATTTTGTGGCGTGGGCTAGGAATTGTATGTAGAGGTGGGTGAAGCGGTGTCGTCGTGTGAGTTTTTCTAGTTCGGTGTGCTGGTTTCTTAGGCGGTTTATGCGTTCGTCAACCCATTGGCTTCCGCGGCGGAACCGTAGTGTTTCGATTTTCGGTATTTCCTCTTCGTAGACGGCGGCGAGGCGTTTCTTGGCGAAGGTTATCCACTTGGCGTCTTCTTCGGTGATGATCTGGAGGTGTGGCTCGAACCGTGTTACGTCTAGGCGAGCTTCGCGGAGAAGTTGGCGAAGGTTCCCTCCGCTTAGCCCTGCTTCTCTTGCGATTTCTCCTTCTCGGTGTAGGTGTTTGTCGAAGTGGGGGAGGCCGAAGGCACGGCACATGGAGAAGTCGGGTTCTAGGATAACTAGGAGGCCATCTTGTGCTAGGTGGCGGGCTAGTTCGCGGAGTCCTGGTTGTTTAACTTCGTTTATGACGTGGCGTATGTAGATTAGGTCATAGGTGTCGTCTTTTGGCAGTGTGCCTTTCTCAACGATGTCACTAGCAAAGAATTGTGTGTTTTCGCCTAGTTGGAACAGCTCTGCTAGTTGCTCAGCAGATGCTACTAGAGCAGGGTTGATGTCAATACCTATTACTTGTCCCTCGGGGCAACGGTGTGCTAGTTCTAGTGTTGTGCGTCCCACGCCGCAGCCCACATCAAGGACCCGCATGTCAGGGCGGAGTCTTAGTTCATCTAGATGGTGCCCGTAGAAAGGAATGCTCTCCCAAAGATAGTGAGCGATTGCTCCCCGAGGGGCGAGAATACGATGAACCGCGTTGCGAATTCGGGGGGACTCGAGATCTGGCAGCGTCAAATCTATTCACCATGCGATTCTCCGCTACATATGTCTCTAACACTTAAGTTTCCTTCGGCATCAAGCCAAATAACAGACATTGCAATCACAAAACCTTTTTAGCTCAGAGAAAGTGGTTCAACAACACTAACACATCGTAAGACATATCCTGGGCTGGTAGATCAGCGGTAGATCGCGAGTCTTGCACACTCGAGGCCCCGGGTTCAAATCCCGGCCAGTCCACCAATCTTTTCTAAATCCCTGTGGAAACCTTTTTGAACGGACGATTATTTACCTCCACGCGCGCCCCGATAGTGTAGTGGCTCCTGACACGTCATGTCGAGCCGCAAAACCAGGTCAATCATTATGGGTTTTCGACCCGTAGACCCGGGTTCGAATCCCGGTCGGGGCACCATTCACCCTTTTGCGGGGGTTGCCGAGCATGGTCAAAGGTGCAGGGTTTAGGTCCCTGTCGTGTAGGCGTTCCTGGGTTCAAAGGTTATCACTTGTTGGTGGTTGCTGAAATTCCCAGTCCCCGCACCATATATTCTATTCAAGAATAATACTAATCTTTTGAAGGGTGTCGGTAGTAAGGAGAAGTGGCGCCGGGGCGCGGGTTCGAACCGCGGACCTAGAGGTATCTTTCCGCTCTAGCGGTTAACAGCGTCGAGCCGCATCTGTTTCTGATGTTCGGACTCCCGCTCTACCGGGCTGAGCCACCCCGGCGTTTGATGTTGGGGTTCTTTTTTTCTCAATCGCTGATTTTAAACTTATCCTTTGTAGGGTCCTTCGGAGCCAACTGGGCGCCACATTTCTTGTGTGCGTTGTCGTTTTAGTTTTCGGCTTTGATCATTAAGATAGCGGTAGACAGTGGAATGTTCTGCGCCTCGTAGTAGCCGGATAATCGCTGTTAGTGCGATTTGCTGGTTTTCAAGTTCACCGATGATACCTATTGTGTTCCCGAAGATGGTGATGAAAGTGCGGGTGAGTTCCTCTATGTTTCGGCGCGTCTTACCTCCTTGTCCGATTACTCTGCCTTTTAGCCTACGGATTTGATTGGGTGTGTTCCCGTACTCTTCGATGCTGATGACCCTAAGGTAGATGTCATCGTCGAGAAGGGTAAATGCGCGTTGCGGGCTGAAGCCACGCCCTATCGCCTGTACAATATCTCGTGCTTTCCACACCGCCAGGGGATCAACTGTTGTTTCAGTTGAATCGATGGTAACCAGCCCGTCGGTGCTGTCAATGGTGATGCTTGTGTTGGTGACTTTTTCAAGGCTGGTTTTGATTGTTCCGTTTGGTCCGATAAGGACAGCGATACGGTTTTTTGGGATGCGAACATGTGATGTAGCTTCTATTCTAGTTCACCTCGACGAATCATTTCGATTGTCTGTTGAGTATCGAGTTTGGGGATGTTGAAGTGGCGGAAGTATGCAAGGATGTTCCGGATGTCACGTTCAAAGAATTCGTTGCTGTGGGGATGCTCAAGAAGTACAGATTGGGATACGTC
>CBDVBC010000022.1:0-10029 GCA_965372125.1 Candidatus Hermodarchaeota archaeon
TTTCTGCTAGCCGAATCAAATCTTGTATAGACCGATAATTCATTCGAGTCACCTCAAACTCTTGTGCTAGTACACTGGTTCAATGAACCGAACTATCTGAGCTACGTCCTCTAGTTCTCTGACAGCTTCAATGGGTAGTGGTTGATCCATTTCAATTGCCATTGCGGCAAGCCCTCCTCGACGCTGACGTATCACGGTAGCAGTTGCGATGTTTACCTTATTCTTGGCGATTATTGCGGAGGCTTGGGCTACAATGCCAGGCTGGTCCTTGTGAATCGTAATCAAGGTGTAGTACTCGCCTGATAGTGTGATGGGAAGCCCGTTAATCTCTATCACTGAGATATTGCCACCTCCAACACTGCAGGCAGTGATTTCAAAATTAGTACCCTTGTTGCCCTGAAGAAGAAGCCTTGCGGTGTTTGGATGATAATCGTCACCAAGATCTACTCGACGAAACTTAACTAGCATCCCCTTCTCTTTGGCGATTTCGAGCGAGTTGAATATACGTTCATCTGCAGCGTCAAAACCTAATAATCCTGCTACTAGGGCCTTGTCTGTGCCATGACCCTTACCAGTTAGGGCATATGAGCCATGGAGATAGATGACCGCCTTAATTGCCGGTTCACCAAGAATCGCCCCAGCAATTTGACCAATACGAACAGCCCCAGCTGTATGACTGCTCGAAGGACCAATCATAATGGGACCAATGACTTCGAATACACTGTCCGCTTTACCCAATTATGGCACCTCAATGTGATTTATGGCTTGTACTAGTAGAGGATAACCCCGTGACAGCAAAGGAGTTCGTTTTCCTGCTTGAAGATGAAATCTTTATTGAGTGTCTTCGCAATCCTAAGCATGTCCTCCTCGCTTTGTAACCTTATGGTAAACAACCCGTGGTAAGAAGCAGTTATTCTTGTCCAATGTTTTACTTCGATTATCTCTACCATTCTTGCGTCACCGACCTAAATTATGTGCACATACTCTGCTTAAAGAATTCTCCATAAGAAGCGTGAAATCAATTAACATACTCTTCCGTATTCTTCTTCGAAGATTTCGCCAAAGACCTGAAAGAAGTAGCGGCGGGCGTCAGCTAGTCCTTCTTTGCCCTCCTCGGTGAGTTGGTAGAAGACTCGGCGTCCTGTGCGGCTGGGTTGGATGAGCCCTTTATTGGCGAGTTCCTTTAGACAAGGGTAGATTGTTCCTGGTGTTGGTTTACTGCCACGGCGTTGGGCGAGTTCTAGGGCGATCTGCTGCCCGTTCATAGGCTTCTTGCTGAGTAGCCAGAGTATCTGGAAGGAGAGTAAGCCGCGCATGTCGCAGCAGCCTGGTGGACAGCATTGATCTTGTGTGTTTTCAGAGGGCACGGGTTGTATTGGGTGCCCGATACATTTAAATATTCCCCGCCTCCATGTCTTTAATATTGGACACCCAATATCTTATCGGTGAAGAACCATGGGTAAACCTAAACAAGTCTCGGAATTATCTGATGAAGAAATCAAGGAAGAGGTCCGAAGAGCCTACGCGAGGGTTGCTAGAACCCGACAAGGCAGCTGTTGTGACAAGACATCTTCCTGCTCTACAAGCAGCTTAGCAACACAGCTAGGGTATGACGTTGATCACCTACCAGCCAGCGTAACCGAGTCGTTCGCAGGTTGTGGTAACCCCACTGCCCTAGCAAGCCTCCGAGAAGGAGAAGTCGTTCTAGATTTGGGTAGTGGTGCTGGTCTTGATGCGTTTCTGGCAGCTGAAAAGGTCGGTAAGACTGGTCAGGTCATTGGAGTTGATATGACTTCTGAGATGCTTCAAAAAGCCCGTGACAACGCGGTCAAGCTTGGCATCACGAACGTTGAGTTCAGGCAGGGGGATATTGAAACCCTTCCAGTAGAAGACGAATCAGTTGATGTAATCATCAGCAATTGCGTCATCAATCTCGCACCAGACAAAGCGAAGGTTTTCCAGGAATCCTACCGCGTACTCCGCCCTGGTGGCAGATTACTTGTTTCAGATATCGTTCTGAAAGAAGAATTACCTGATGATCTGCGCGAGTCAACCCGTTCATATACTGGATGCATTGGTGGAGCAATCCTCGAGACAGAGTATCTACAATTACTTAGAAACGCGGGATTTGAACAAGTCGAAGTGATTGGGCGTTCAGGTTTTGGTGTTGCCATCAGCGCGAAAATCAGGGCAATAAAACCAGTCGCCTAGACTAGATACTTATGGTTCGCGGTCGCTTCTAAACTCACAACCTCATCTGGCTAGCTATTAGATGAACAAGCGAGGTAAAGTCCAGATGAAGGCGAATTGATAGAGGAAGAATCCTGTAACGAGGAAACTGGTAAGTGTTACTAGGAAATCTCCGGGAGTAAAGCGAGGGGCTCGGTGATATGTGCGGGTTTTAGCGTATCCGAATCCGCGACCATCCATTGCGAGCGTGAGGTTGTCGACGCGGCTAAGAGCTGAGAAGATGAGTGGAAAGAAGGTGTAACGGATTCTGGTAAGAAATCCACGGATGACTCCACGATCCACAGGGATGCCTCGGGTGCGTTGAGCGTTTTGAACAATAGCGGATTCTTGGTCGAAAAGTGGTACTAACCGCAAAGTCAATACAAGCAGAAAGCTGTAACGGTAAGGAATGCGAAGGCGAGTCAGTGCAGCAGCGAAGAGTGATGGGTCGGTGGTTGCGATAAAGAGAGCGCTGGCAAGAACTATGTTGATTAGTCGAAGACCAAGGACAATTGCATTAGCAACACCAGACATGGTGATAGGGAAGAATGGGCCGAATCCAGGTGTAAGAGGCGGAATAAGAAAGAAGAGAAGAGTACCATAGGAGGTAAAGACGAGCTGAGCCACAGCGATAAGGAGGGCAAAGGCAAAGATGCTGCGGAGGCGGTCAATAACATGGCGCAGGCTTATTCCAGCACCAAAATATGAGAGGAGGAGAAATGCTAGAAGGAAAAGGGAGGTAATATCCGAGCTGAGTGCTATGGTGAGGATGGCGATACAGGTTAGGACTGTGAGTTTGGTTAATGGATTAAGTCGGTGAACGACGGAGCTGTGAGGGAGATATCCGAAATGGAGGTGCTTTCCCTTCATTCTCTTTGTGGCACCTCTCTGATAGTCGACGATTTGTATAGATGTGGTGGAATGTATTCGGTTTCGCCAAGCTGCTGTAAAAGAGAAAAGGCTTGGTGAACCGGAGCGTCGAGGACGAGCTTACCTTCACTGAGGAAGAGGAGGCGATTGCAGTAGGCGTGGACTATTGCAGGGTCATGGGTTGCGAGGAGAACAGCGGCGCCCTCATTGGAAATCTGTTTGATGATAGTCATCATCTGGTTTACGTTTCTATAATCTAGCCCGATGAATGGCTCATCAAGGAGGAGAAGGCGGGGTCGATGGACGAGGATGGAGGCGATTGTTAGACGGCGTTGCTCTCCAAGACTAAGTGAAAAGGGAGAGCGGGTACTGAAGTCACTTAGACCAAAATGAGTAAGTAGTGATTCTCCACTGGCCTCTGCTTCAGCAGGTTCCGGTTTCTTGAGGTGGCGGCTGGCCAGGAGCAGCTCGTCCCAGACTTTGCGTTCGAAGAGTTGATGGAGAGGGTTTTGGAAAACGAAACCCACATCACGGGCTAATTCGGAGACAGGACGACCACGAATTGGATGTCCGTTTAATTCGATGTTTCCACTGTCGGGTGATAAAAGACCAATCAGATGTAGCAGCAGAGTTGTCTTTCCTGAGCCGTTAGCCCCAATGAGGCCAACTATTTCTCCAGGAGAAATAGCAAAGGAGATATCCTTGAGTGCAAATCCAGTTGATGAAGAACCAGCTGTCTTGGGATAGGAGAATTCGATTTCGCGAGCTTCGAGGGTGGGTGATTCATCTCTTTTGGAACTCGATGAAGGGGGTCTGGTGTTTTCAATGGGGGCAAGATATACTCCTAGCTTCTGAAGAATTGAAGGGCTCTGACGCAACTGGGAAGGGCTCCCATCGAAGACGAGGCGCCCTGCATCCAGTAGGAGGCAGCGCGAGGCAATTGGAAGAAACGAAGATATTCGGTGATCGACAACAAGGATTGTGGTCCCCGAAGCACGGTGCAAGTGGGTTAAAGCAGATATCACATCACGCGTAGTAGGGGGGTCGAGGCGGGCAGTGGGTTCATCTAGTAGAAGGATTGGAGATTGAAGAGCTAAGAATGAAGCAATGGTAATCTTCTGCTTTTCTCCACCAGAAAGAGTAGATGTGCTTCGGTTCTTGAGGTCCATTGCATTAACTGCATCTAAAGCTGATTTGATTCGTCGTGAAATTTCTGGTCGGGGGGTTTGGAAATTTTCTAGACCGAATGCTATCTCATCAGCTACATTGAGAGTTACAATCTGACTATCTGGGTCCTGCTGAACTAGGCTGATTGTCTTGGCAAGATCATAGACTGGTAGAGTGCGCGTGTCAACGCCGTGGATATGAACCGTTCCTTTGGATTCCCCGTTGAATTCGTGGGGAATAAAACCAGCTAGACTGCGGGTGAGTGTACTCTTACCGCAACCACTCGGACCTGCAAGTAGAATGAACTCTCCTGGTTGAATGGTCAAGGAAATGTTATGTAGAACTGGCTCCGTAGTGCCCAGATAGGTGAAGGAGAAATCATCTACTTCAATGGCTGGGGTGGAAGAAGAATTCCCCATGTTAACTGATGACAAGACAAGAGACCTTCCTGACCCAAAACTCTCCGGAATAATATTTCGCGACGATGCGCAGCCCGTTGTCGACGACGATGATAATATCAGAATCGCCGAGAATATCTAGCAGAGAAAAGGTAGCAGAGTAACCATCAGAAGCTAAAACAAGTAAGGTCGAAGCGCCATCTGCAGGGTGGGCGTGTGAAAGAATAATCGCTAAGGGTATCCCTGTGTAATTCTGCGGAGGAACATAGGTTACTGAACCCACCAGCTCAGCTTCAACAGTTATTTCTTGTGAAGATAATGTTGAATAGGTGAATCTGAAGGGGTTGTTAACAAGGCCTGATACTTCACAGCCCAGAGGGTCTACTACGGGGCGCCACACAAAAACAGCGTAAAGACCAGCACCAATGACTATAACCGAAAGGAAGACAACTGCAGAAATTTTGTAAGCGTTAAGATGATGCCCCTGCGCTCGGGTTCTAGTTACTGTGGAAGATGTTGTTGCCCTCACTCGCGTCACGTTTGCTTCGATGATTAGATCAAGGGTGGCTTTGCCGAAGTATCCAGCGAAGATTATGCCGGAGGAAAATGCAAGAACCACTAAGAGCAGGAAGAAAATCAGCGGCACACCTGAGAAGTAGATGAGCTGAAACAACATCACATTGGAAGCAGCGGCTAAACCACCGACGATGCAGTAGATAGGAAGGGAATCTCTGTGGCGGGTCACTGTCAGACCCGCGTCTATGATAAGCCCTTGGCTGAGACTGACCAAGACAATGACAATTCCATGGGGATTGCCGGTGAAGAACTCTACTAATCCCTTCAACAAGCCTGCAAGTGATGCAGCACCTGCCTTCCGAATTAGCCCAGCAGCTAAAACTATCCAAAACACATGTAACCCACTAAGGAATTGACCGGCCCCAAAGGGCACCCCGACTGCAACATTTACCAGCCGCCCTAAGTAACCCACATAGGTGCTTAGAGCGCCACCGAGCGCACTCAGTACCCCAATAGTGACCAGATCGCGAGTACGAAAATAATAGCTTGGGGTATTTGATTTCATTTCACGAAACTTCTCGAAGTTTTGGTGCAGGACCTACATCGATGGCCACCAAATGACTTGACCTCTCTACGAGCGAGCCAGATGGCTGGGAATCAATATCAGAGATTAACATTGACCGCTTTGGCACTGTAGGAGTTGTGGTCCTCGACACTGGAGGATAAGTGTCAGAAAGGATTTCAATGGTAAGCACGTTCCTCACCCATTGGGCACCAGCACTAAGGAACCAAGTGGGATGAGTTGTTTGCTCGGCGTCAGTATTATTGTAGGCTTCATCAGGTGGAAGGAACGCTGTATGGAGACCATCAATCCAACCGGGGATTTTGGTACCGTTGAAAGAGTAGGAGAGAATCAAGTCCCCCTGGATGGTATGGATACTTGAATTCGGATAGAGATTATAATAGGCGTATGATACGAAGTAGCCATCACTTGCGTTTACCCTGACGACATCATTTTGGTCAATTGCCCCGATCAGCTCAACTACTTCGGAAAGCAAAGGACCAATATATGTGCCGTTCCCATCCCAGTTTCCGGTTCCGTTCTGATATGCAGAAAACCCTTGCAAATTATTCATCAGTGCAAGTTCTAGCCAATACACTCTCTCCTCTTCTTCGCCATCAATGAGACGAATATAATTGAACCCGCCAAAGTAGGTATCTCGGAGAACTTCGATTCGTACAACGTTTCTGTTCCAGCGGGCACCTGCGCTACCATCAAACCATGCAGGATGAGTGGTTTGGTTCGCATCATCGACACTGTAACCAAAATCAGATGGTAAGAAGGCGATGCTCGGTCCGTCTTGCCATGGGTTCGGATTGGAATCTGGCGTGGTTCCATTGTATGAGTAGGCTAGGATTAGATCTCCTTGGATGTTGTGAAAACTCGTGTTTGGGTAGAGGTTGTAATAAGCGAAGTATTGGGCATAGCCGTCACTGGCTGTAACCTTCACTGTATCATTTACGCCAATGATGAAGTTGGCGGTTTCAAGTATGGTGGAGAGCCGTGGTCCGATGTAGGTTCCGCTTCCGCCCCAGTTCATGAATCGGTTCTGGTATGAGGAGTTGCCTTGGAGCGTGCTCATCGTGGCGAGTTGGGTAAGGGTGAAGTTGACTTTGTATTCTCCATCGACAACACAGATGCTAAGTGATCCATCCGCAGGTGGAGGAGGTATGAAATAGGGTATAATGATAAGAGTTCCACCAGCTATGATAATTGCAGCAGCGACAATGGCAAGTCCAATCTTCATATCCCGGCGCATAAGCACAACCTTCATTTTTTGGTTGATGTGCAATACCCTAACTAGGATATGCACGGCGGTGCATATCTCCTTACGCCACCAATCTTCTAAATAAGCCTTATGCAGCAAAAACATCTGATTTCAGGAATTTCGATAAATTACACCAGAAGGTTGGATTAAGAAGGAATAGTACCGAGCGCTTTGTTCTTTAAAAATGCTTAATAAACCTTACACGTTAAAGCGATATATCCCCTCCAAAGATTGAGCTGGTGTTTCCCTTGCAGAAGCGCACTATGATTATTCGGAACGGATTTGTCGTGGACCCAAAGAACAACATCCAAGAGGTCAGAGACATCGAAATTAAAGACGGAAAGATAGTTGATTCCGTCGATTCAGAAGGAGCAGAGATTATCGATGCGAAAGGGCTCCTGGTCGTACCCGGTGGAGTTGAAATCCACGCCCACCTAGCAACGCCTAAAGTAGACACCGGGCGCGTTCTTCGCTGCGACCAGTCACGGATGAATCCTTACACTTTTTCAGACATTTGTCGTGCTGGAGTATGGGCCTCGGTTCCTCCAACTCATATTACTGGCTACAAGTATTCCGAGCTTGGTTATACTTTTGTGACAGAGGCTGCGACAGCAGGGTTAGTCGCCCGGCATAGCCACGAAGAGCTCGGTGAAATCAATCCTCTCGATAAAATCATGTTTCCTCTTTTTGGAAATCATCAGCTTTTCATGGAGTATTCGCGAGAAAAGGATTATGACAAGCTTGCTGCCTTCGCAGCGTGGATGCTACGTGCCACGAAAGGCTTTGCGCTAAAGGCTGTGAATCCCACGGGAGTGGCCGATTGGTCATGGGGCGGGAACGTCGAATCACTGGACCAGAAGATCCGTGCCTTCGATGTTTCCTCACGCGAAGTCATAATCGGTCTTATTGAAGCCTCCGAACGACTGCGACTGCCACATCCTGTTCACCTCCATGCTAACATGCTCGGTCGACCAGGAAACACGGCAATTACTGTCGAAACAATGGAGATAGCGAACAAGCTCCCCATCAGCCGCGACTCGGGCATCAATTTACACATGACGCACATCCAGTTCCACGCTTACGGCGGCGACGACTTTGCCAGCTTCCGCTCGGGTGCTGAACCAATCGCCAAGTTTCTCAAGGGAAACAAGAATGTCAGTGTGGATTTGGGACAGGTCGTATTCGCCGACACGACTACTATGACTGCCGATGGTCCGTGGGAATGGATCCTCCGAGGCATTTCGGGGAGCAGATGGTGTAACGACGATATCGAAGTGGAGTGTGGCGGCGGAGTCGTGCCCTATGAGTTCAAGCGGAGTTCCCGGGTTAATGCGATTCAGTGGGCTATTGGTCTTGAAGTTGCTTTGATGGTGGATGATCCTTGGCGGGTCTTCCCCACTACGGATCACCCGAATGCTGGAACCTTTATCAATTATCCACATATTGCCGCTTGGCTTATGAGCCGGAAAGCACGTGAAAGTGTTCTTGATGATATGAAACGGAGCGCCAAGGCACGCATGGTCCTGCCCTCTCTTGATAAAGAGTTCTCACTAAAGGACTTTATCATTGCTACTCGCGCAGGCCCTGCACGTTCCTTGGGCTTGACTCAGAAAGGTCATCTAGGAGCCGGAGCTGACGCAGACATCGCAATCTACAAATTAGACGCCCAGAAGGATTATGCATCGAGCCCCGACAAGTTGGTTCGCGCCTTCACTCGAGCAGAATATACCGTAAAGGACGGGCGAATAGTACAGAAGAGAGGCAAGATGGTAGCCTTACCAAAGGGACGTACTTATTGGGTTGACGCTCATGTGGAACCTGATTTAGCAGCAACGGTAGAGCGTGAAATTCGGGAGAAATTCCAGAAGCACTACTCAATTCAGTTTGAGAACTATCCGGTTTCCAGGCGGTATCTAGACTGGTCCGCGCCAATCCGACCCCACGCAACGACCTAGGAGAGATTCTGTGCCGGTTAGCCCAACTCCTTCGGAATTGCGCATTCGATTAATGCAGCCTGAGGACATCGAGTGTGTTTTCCAGCTAATGCAAGCTGAGGGGTGGACACCCACTCGGGGTGATTTGGAGAACGTGTTAAGCTACGAGCCCGAGGGCTGTTTTGTTGCAGAAGTCGAAGGGGAGGTGGTAGGCTCTACTACAACAACCCTCTATACCAATTTCGGCTGGATTGGAATGATGATGGTGCGGAAAGATCTCCGGCGTCGTCGCATCGGTTCAAGCTTGTTGAAAACTGCCCTCCAGTACTTCAAGGAGAAAGGCATCCCTACAGCTCGGTTGGAGGCGGATCCACCGGGTGTCCCGCTCTATGAGAGTTTTGGCTTCGTAAAAGAGTGTGACTCGCAGCGGTGGTTTGGGGAACCTTTCAAAATACGCAATGTTCCTGGTACAGCGCGTGCCACGAAAGCTGACCTTGAAGCAGTGTTAGCCTTAGATAAGCGGGCCTTTGGTGATGACCGTAGCCGTGTTCTCACTCGTCTGTTTGAATATTCAGATTTTGCGTTTAAAATTCGTAAGGATCCCAGCCTAGGAATTATAATGGGTCGAAAAACCGCTGCTGGAACAGTATTAGGACCTTTCATAGCAGCTAATGCAGATGTTGCGAAGAGGTTACTCCGCTGGGCTGTTGGATTCGTGGAGGAGGGTGAAGCCTACGTGGGAATCCCTGAAACATGTGGAAATGCACGGTTGTTATTGAGTACACAGCGTTTCAAGAGGCGTTCAGTGCTTACGCGCATGTTTTGGGGTAAACCGCCAAAGAGTGGCGACCCGCAATTGGAGTATGGCATTGCTGCTTCAGCCACAGGCTAACTGGAACGTATTTTCGCCATACCTCTGACGACAAATTTATAACACAAGGAGGGTTGCGTTCTGCTGCTCCACCTTCCCTTAGGGATACCAAGTGTAATCGAGCGAGGAGTGTTGCTCAATGCATGAAATTCGAGACTTCACGCCAGATGATGCTGCGAGCCTAGCCCAGTCCATGAACGAGAGTGAAGGAGGCT
>CBDVBC010000023.1:0-9932 GCA_965372125.1 Candidatus Hermodarchaeota archaeon
GTTTCGTCCTGGCCCCACTCTCACCCTCGATACAGATCTTCAAGTAACCCACCTCGCCCGTTCCTTTGTACCTCTTACAAATGGATTTTCCTGTCTACCTGCGCTTCGTGCCACGCCAACCTTGTTTGATATAAGGAAGTGGCCAAAGGGTGGCAACACAACCACAGTTTTTGAGCTCCTCCAGTTGTGGGTCACAAAAGGACGCCCTCTCTTTGGGGTCTCAATGATTCCAGATGTCTGGTTTGATGTTGACACACCACAAAATCTAATCAACCTCAACCATTATCTCCTCACCACAGGTTGGCCCCCAACACCAATTCCCAATGGTGTTTACCTACCCCCTAACGCTCAGTTAACAGGTCCGGTCCAAACACAAGGGATCATCCTCGGTCAACAGACCCGCCTAGTTGGCCCAGTGTTACTTGGACCAGGAGTTCGTATAGGTGACAATTGCTATGTCGCTGATGGTACAACTCTTGGGGACTCCACGGTAATCCACAACAACTCTGCTCTTCATAGATGCATCACTCTCCCTCAAACAGAAATTCCAGCATGCGCTGATCTCAATAACGCTATCTTGGACACAAAGGGAAACGCTATCCGATGACATCAATCCTGTAAAATGCTCTAAAAGGAATTGAAAATGCCTTCCAGTTACCGTCTGCGCCGTGTCTTCCGTCCTCTAGTTCAATGGGTCAGCCGAGCGTTCGTGAGGCTTCATTTATCCCCAAACTCCATCTCCGTTCTTTCCTTTCTTGTCATATGTCTAGCGGGTCTTCTCTTATTTCTCTCTAATCTGTACATACTCTACGGGCTCTTAGTATTCTTTGGTGGCCTCCTTGATGGTGTAGACGGTGAAGTAGCTAGACTTACTGGGTGCACCTCACAGAAAGGAGGGTATCTGGACTCGTTTCTTGATCGCCTAGCTGACATCATAGTTCTCCTTCCCTTCCTCAGCATTCCTAACCCCTTTCCCTCACTGGGTCCTAGTTGGATTTGGGTATTCCTAGCAGCAACTGGTTGTATCCTTGTCAGCTACACCCGAAGCCGTGCAACTGCAGCAGGTGCAACCGATACTGATGTAGGTTTAGGCGGTCGCTCAGAGCGCCTCTTCCTCATTGTGGTCACCGCGCTTCTTCATCCCCTCAATCCAGGAATACCCTATGTGGGGATGCTGCTCATGACCCCTCTAAGCCACCTCACTGTTCTCTATCGTGTTCTTGTCTATTACAATCGCCTTCAACCAGTAGTCGTCTCGAAAACTTAAACTAGACATTTCCTCCTCTTACTCTATAATGCCAGTTCCCCTAGAGGTTTCTCGCGGCACGGGTCCTTCCGCACTACAAGAGGCAGTTGTTAATAATCACATCGTCATCCTCGTGGATGTTCTCCGCGCGAGTAGCACTATAATCACTGCACTCGCAAATGGAGCTAGCGCCGTCATCCCAGTGTCCACCGTTAATGAGGCACATCGCCTCGCCGTCACCCTCCCCAACGCACTCCTCGCAGGAGAACGGGCTGCTAAACCTCTCCCTGGCTTTGATTATGGTAACTCTCCACGCAACTTTCTATCCACCAGTATACAAGGCCGCATCATAATCTTCACCACCAGTAATTTCACACGGATCCTAGGCACTCCCCCCATTTCAGGAACAATCCTGGTCGGTGCCTTCCTCAATATTGAGCACGTTTCCCGTACAGCACTACGCCTCTACAGCCTCTCCCCTCGCCCTATTACAGTAGTTGCTGCTGGTGGTTTGAACAGGCCCGCCGCGGAAGACGATATTGCCGCAGACCACATCACCAATCGCCTCACCCACCCTGATGATCCACCCAGTTATGCATCTTCTGAAGATATTGCCCGTGAACTCCTCGTCACACGCCATGCCAGCACCCTCATCAGCTTAGGATACGAAGAAGATATACACTTCTGCAGCAAAACCAACTCTTATTCTCTCTCACCAATCCTCCACCAAGGCGCCTTCATCCCCTATAGTGAAGGGAATCAAACATCCACTCCATGACTATTTCTTCAACTTCAGTGCAGCAGCGACCCTTTCAAGGCAAAAGAGCCTAGGCTCGAGTTTACGGTCTTAGCCAGCAGGGGGCGCCTAACTCGGTGATGAAAACACAGGACAAATCGAATTCAATTGCTAAACGATACAAGGCTAGGGCACACACCCTTGATGCTCCAGAAACGTCCACCAAAATAGCATATTCCTGGATGAGCTGTTCTCCCAGGTTCACCGCTAAACCGTACATCTGGTCTAACTCGTTGTTGTAGATAGATGATGGCACCTCATGAAAGTCCTGATCTGGTGTCACTCCACTTAACCGGTGACGCATCCGGTCCTCAATAAAGTAATGATATTTAACCGGGCGATAAGACGTTTCCGCGCGCAATCTTTTAGGAATAATCGTTAACACACGCGGTTCATCACTTACCGCGCCCAAGTAGGCTATTGGTACCTCAACCTCAAGAAACCGTCGCACACTCTGCACAAAGCGAGGTAACAACCGCGCAGCTTTCTCTTTCCCATATCGAACCCGCTCAATCAACCCATGATTCTCAAGATGCTGCAGATTAAAGTACAGCATCGCATCCGACACCTCATCAACGGGCTTTGACACACCACGGGCAATCGCCGATCGGAGCACCAACCCTGTCTGGGCCCCGTCCAGCAACTGACGTAGTATTGTCTTACGCGCTCCTACGCCACCAACAACCCGCTTGACGCGCCCTACAGACAAACTGGTCGACCACCAACAAACCAAAACAGACAGATGTACTCTCCGGCTTTACAACCCTAACGATGTACTACTCTGATAAGCAAGAGCATATAAATTTCCCGCCTAACCCCCCAATAATCCTCAAAGAACTGCGGATTAATAAAACAACGTTAAAACCTATAACGTTGATAAAGATGACTTAGATAAACGCCTATATGTTTATAAATTCATTTTACGCGTCTTCTACTAGACACAGAGACCACTCTGAGAGAGAACCCCTCCTCCAGCAGCCCTCTAACGGTCAAAAATTAGAATCTAAATCAAAGAAAGAGATGAAACATCAAATGGCAGAAGAAGAACTAGTCACCGCCAAACCCCTGGTGGTCGACAACGGAACCGGCCTAAGCAAAAACGGATACGCCGGTGAAGACCAACCACGAAGCGTGTTCCCCACACTCATCGGGTACCCCAAGTACCCAGCATACAGATTCTCTCGCATATGAGACAATCGTGCACATGACAGATGTGGAGCACTACACCCGTGAATACTACATCGGCGAAGAAGCCCTCCAGCTTAGGGGAGTACTCAAACTCGTCTACCCAATCCTCCACGGCCAAATCACCGACTGGCCCGCCATGGAAAAAATCTGGCACTACACCTTCTACAACGACCTCCGAGTAGACCCCACAGAACACCCAGTACTCCTAACCGAAGCCCCCCTCAACCCACGAACAAACCGCGAAAAAATGGCAGAGATCATGTTCGAAACCTTCAACGTCCCAGCCATCTACGTCGCAATGCAAGCCGTCCTCAGCCTCTACGCCAGCGGACGAACCACAGGACTAGTAATCGACTCCGGCGACGGCGTCACCCACATCGTCCCCATCTACGAAGGCTTCGCCCTAACCCACGCCATCAGCCGAGTAGACCTCGCAGGAAGAGACATCACCGAATACCTCCGAAGACTACTCCGACAACGCGGCCACAGCCTCACAACCACCGCCGAACGAGAAATCGTCCGAGACATCAAAGAGAAGCTCTGCTATGTTGCGCTTGAACCTGAGAAGGAGACCAAGCTGGCAGAGAAGGTAGCGGGCATGGAAAAGAAATACATGCTCCCCGACGGATCCACACTCACCATCGGACCCGAACGATTCCAAGCCCCCGAAGTCCTCTTCAACCCCGGCGCAATCGGAGTAGAAGCAGAACCCCTGGACGACGCAATCGTCAATAGCGTCGGCAAATGCGACGTCGACCTACGACGAGACCTCTACGGAAACATCGTCCTCAGCGGCGGATCAACAATGTTCCCAGGCCTCAAAGAACGACTCCGAAAGGAGATAATCGAACAGATCCCCGAAAACGTAGACGTAAAAATCGTCGCTCCTCCAGAAAGAATGTATTCCGTCTGGATTGGCGGATCCATCCTATCCAGCCTCAAGACGTTCCAAAAAATGTGGGTTACTAAAAAGGAATATCTTGAGCAGGGTGCTGGCGTCATTCATCGTTGCTTCTAAGCGGTTATTTTGGGAGGTGTTTGCCTCCCTCCGCTCCTCTTTTTTTAAGCGACTATGTTCACTAGACATAACATTAGTATAGAGTTACTACACTACTAGTGGCTGCTATGCCGTTCACGCCTTTCCATTGGGGTCCAGGCTTGTTAGTTAGTTTGCTGTTTTTTCCGCTTCTGGATCTCCCCGTTTTTCTTGTCTCAGTTGTTGTTGTGGATTTAGAGCCGTTGGTGTTGATGTTGCTTGGTGGGTCGGTGCTGCATGGTTTCTTCCACTCGTATCTTGGAGCAACACTTGCGGGGTTAGCGTTGGTTCCTCTTGCATATTTTTTGCGGGGTTTTCTTGGGTGGCTTCTACGCTTTTTTGGCTTGGAGCAATCCACGTCACTTTCCAAGATTGTTGTTACGGCTTTGGCTGGGACGAACTTCCATGTATTCCTTGATGCCTTTCTCTATTCAGAGATGCACCCTCTGTTTCCCCTCCTAGGGAATCCCTTCTATGGTTTGTTTAGTTCTGGTCAGGTGTACTTTGCGTGCATAGTAGGCTTTGTTGCAGCAATACCGCTGTATGTGTTCCACTTGGTGCGTGCGAGGAAACGGAGCGGGTAAGCGGAAAGCGGTTGCTAAGATGACTGAAGATGCGGCTTCGGTTGATACGAGACTAGCTAGGAGTCCTGGTCTGGCTTTTCTGTTTCTCTGATTAGTTTGATGACGCTGGTAAGTACGGTTTCGGATTGGGCTTGGGCAATGTCTGTGTAGGTTTCCGTGTCAGGTGTCGGTATTTTCATGGTGCGGGCGTACTGTTCTAGGTAGGCTTCGATGTGCCGTTTCATTAAATCCAGAAGAGGAAGGAGATCGGGGAGGACACCAGCGAGCTCAGCGGGTCCGAGCTTTTTTCGGAGGATATCTGTGGCTTCTAGGATTTGGATAGTGTTAAGGGCGTGCTGGCGGACTGTAGGGTCGCGCATGTAGACGAAGGCGGTACCGGCGCGTTCGTAGAGTTCAGCGGGGTCCACACGTAGCAAATCGTAGTCCACGCTGGGAGCTAGGTAGAGAAAAAGGTTGATGCGGCCCAACGCTTGGAGGAGTGTCGCATAGTAGGGGAGGAGCCGGTTCGCGACGGCGTCCATGGCTGTGGCGCGCCGCTCGCTCTTCCGCTCCCCCATCCAGGAATAGAAAATTCCGATGACGGCTATGGCTGTGGATATGATGGCGATGAGGGTCCCTATGTCTAGAAGGGTGATTCCTATTTGTGCCATGTGCTAGCTTCTCTCCCAACGCTTTATGATGCATTCTAGAAGCTGGGTGAACATGGCTTTGACGCTCTCAAAGTCCTTGGCGCATGTCTTCAAGCAGAGGGTCTTTGTGGTGAGTGCCTCCTCGACGCTCTGGGCAAGCTCTCTCAGTTGACTGTCATCAACGACGATGGTGTCTGTTAGGTCGATCTTGTTCCCGACTACAGCGACGCAGCGCAGCTTCATCTCTTTGGCGCAGCTGAGGATTTCCTCGGTTAGGTAGGTTTTGGCCCGTGTCAGCGAGTCGGTCCTGGTCATGTCCACCATGAGGATTAGTCCTACTGCTCCTCTGTAGAAGGGGGCCCGGATTACGCCGAAGGCATCTTGTCCTGCTAGGTCCCAAAACTGTGCTCTGACTTCGAGGTCTCCTATTTTGCATTGATAGGTGTGGAAGTCGACCCCGATTGTCACCGTGAACCCTTGCTTGAATTTACGCTTTGTGAGCATGTAGCAGCAGGCAGTCTTCCCTACGGCTCCTGCACCAACAACCATTATCTTCAAGACTTTATTCGGCAATGCTTCACACCTGTATCTTTTACTCAGCAGAATGTAATCCCAGTTCGTATCGTATAATATAACAGAAAATCAGATGATGTCTTTTCTTATATCTGATTCTGTGTCGCGCGATTAAATCATTGCAAGTAACAATTTATTCAGGCACTTAAGCGGTTTGCCTACGCTTCTAGCCTTCACGCCCCCCCGGTGTTCATAGCAGATGGAAAGGGTAGGAATTTTCTTCCAAAAGAACTATCTGGCATGAAATACCATCTATATCTGATGGAATCGATTCGAGCGGCACTATGTAAACATATGGAAACCATACGGGCATTTGTCATCCAAGGTGTTCAGGTGGACTCAGGGGTCTACGACACGGAACACTTCGAAGAAATCTTTCGGTACCCGGGTAGGATTGTCGAATGGGAGACCGAGTGGATTTCCTCGCTCCTCAATGCCTTACAAAGCATACAGCGGTACATCCAGCTGGTGGGGCGCTGGGCAGACCACTTCTACGGTCTGGCACAGAACCTCGGCATCAGCAGAGAACAATTCGCTAAAGTATGGGCATCGCAGGGAGGCATCCTGCAAAAGCTCCAGGAACAAAGCTTCGAGGAGCAATACCTACGTTGGGTGGTCGCAGACGTGTCCGAGGAGATCGACCGCCTAGCAGCTGCCAGTAAAGAACTTGAAACAGAGGCTCCACTCCTCGTAGAACTAGCGACAAAATACGGTGGACCCTTCTTGGAGCAGAATAAGGAAATTGCCCTAAACTGGATGGCTAGCGAGCACCTAAGCTTCTACACTAATCTCATAGCAATCCTTCAAGCAGCTCATGCTACGAAGGGCCCTGAGGAGATGATCCGTAAACTTGCCTTGTACCTGGACATCATAGCAGGAATCGTCGCAGCTACTCCGATGTTCGTCATCGCCTCAACCCTCACCACCTTTTCTCTAGAACATCTTGAAGCGAGCCAAAAACTCATGAATCAAATCATCACGGGCACCGAGGACCTACGAACTTTCATGGGAATCCGCACACAAGCCTACCTGCAGATTCTCCGCCACGAAGAAGCTCTAATGCGGGCGGTCCTCCCCCCCAAAACACTAGTGTCAGAATGGCTCTCAAAACATGCCATACAACACTCCACCCCCACAGACCAACTCCTTCCCGACTCGTTCGTAACTGAAAACCTCCCCCTCGCCCTCCAACTAGCCGAGGACGCCCTCACCAAATGGGATAACTCGATCGAGGCAACTCAGCCCTATCTCGCAAAGGCAGTCAACATGAACAAGTTACTCAAATCTCCAGCGGTAACGAAATTCCTGGCCGCAGACCAACGCCGCCTCGAACTCTTCTATGAATGGCGTCCACGAATCGCCCAAACCTTCGCCGCACTCCGCACTACTATAAAAGACAGTGCCTGAGAATCTCCTTCCTTCTTCTACCTCAGGAAGCTATGAGGCTCTGAAGTCGAAACCCTCCGTTTCGGCACGGCCTTCAAGCCCTCTCGAATCTTCACCTTCAACTCGTCCAGCGACCCCCCCACCACCTCAATCCGCTCAAGCTCCCCCTCACCCAGCCCCCGCCGCACTGCCTCCTGAAGAATCGGCATCTTCGAAGGATCCAGCCCGACCAGCGAAGCGCCCACTGCATCTACCGCCACCGCATCCCGGCCAACAATCAACAAGTCAGAGCGAAAACCATGACCGTAAGCCGGACCCGGAAAGGTCGTCGTCGCATCGATGACAGCCAGGTCCACCCCACCCACCGCCTCAAAGAGGTCACAAAGGACCTGAGGCATGTTCTTGTGGAAGGTTGCTTTCTTTCGCATTGGCAACAACCCCAACAAGTTCTTGATAACCGTCCCCCGCTTGTAACGCCGCAAAGCGTGAGTGCTCACAAGCACGTTCGGCTTGAACAGGATATGCGAAAGAGGGTACTCCTCCCCAGCAATCTCCACACTTCGGGTTTCTGGGTCGTCGGTGAGGCTGAAGGGCACAACCTGCTCAGAGAACAGCGACTGCCAAATCTGCAGCCGTTCAGCTGCGGTTCCCCGATAGTTATCCGATTCCCCCAAATATACAATAGGCGCTTGTGGGAAGTTCTCAACAATCGCCTGTGTTACCCTACTGTCGTATGTTGCCCCTGTGTAGGCTTGAAGACTCCAACCTTCACTACCACCTCCCGCTCTAGGACATCCAATTCCGCGATACCCCCAATCAGTTTGAGGGCCTGCACAAAGGCCGTTAAAGGCTTCTCGTATATCTCGACAATCGCTACATTGGTCGTTTTACTTGCACCTCTTATTGTGGCTTCTGTTATGTCCTTTTAATTAAAGAATAGATAGTCGTATTGGCCAAAGTGCTGCGACTAATGTTCTCAGTGCAGACAAACACACTCTTCCCACAGTCATTCTACAAACTACCCTGACCATCAATCACGCTAAGTTTTTCTGTTTTAATGAATAGACGTGCCATCAGTAGTCCATGAATCTAGCTTGATAATCTCAACCTGTTTCATGGATTCTTTGAGTGCTTGTTGTAACTCGCTGTCTTGTGTCGCTAGAATCACTTGGAATTCGGTTGATAGCTTACCTATAGTAGATGCTAGCGCAATTTTATGAGCTGGATCAAGTGATTGGGAGGGGTCGTCAAATACCAAGAACCCTAAGGGATTCTTAGAAGCCATAGCTAGAAATAAAGAGATGGCTACTATATTCATCTGAGCAGTACTGAATCTTGTCTGTACATACGTTGAATGAGCAAGTTTTTCATCAGAAGCTCTAATTCGATAGATGTACTTCCCTCTTTCTTTTTCAGAGACGAGTTGGAGGCTAACGTAGTGTGGGTGTCCGAGTAACTCAGAGTAGTAACTTTTTATTCCATTCTCTAAATCATATAGTGCAGTTTTTAGAAGACTTTCTTGTGCAGCCGTGGCAGCTTCCCGGATGTCATAAACCGCAGTAACTAGTTGCTGTAACTGAAGGTTCTTAGCTGCAAGATTCTGAAGACGTGACTCAACTCCTGGCAGAAGCATCTTTTCAATTCGCTCTAGTTCCGTCCTTTTTTCGATGAAGTCAATGGCATCTCTTATATTGTCAATGTTTTCCCTTATCGAAGCAAAATCCGGATTGAGAGCGGATATTTTCTTGATTTCCTTCTTTAGTGACCGTATTTTGTCTTTCAATAGCTTCAACAGGTCTTTTCCTGTAAGGTCGGTTTCTAGTGTAGTTTTGATTTCTTTCTCTAAATCAAGATAATCGGCTGCGCTCTCTTCGAGAAGTACAACCTCTTGTTTCTCGGTCATTAAAGTACTTAGATTCTGTTCAATGTTCTGCTGCTCTTTGAGGATGCTGTCAATCTGTTGTACAACGAAATCTAACAGTGGTCTAGTTGGAGTATAACCCAAAGATTGTATATTACTCCAACTAAGTCTCAAATCCGATTCTTTGTTGTCGCTTTCTTTTTGTAAACGTTCTATTTCCTCTAAAATATCTTCAGCTTGTTCCTTCTGTTGGCGCTTATCTTCAATCACTTTCCTGATTTTTTCAATGGTTCGAGCGGCTTCAAACTGGACTGTTTTTTCCTTTAGGGAGGATAAAAGGTTTGAGTGATTGACTGGTGAATCACAAACTGGACACGCCTTAGGTTTGGTATCCCCTACATATCGAATAGACAAATCTAAAATTTTGCTTAGAGTAGACTGTTGCTCTATCAAGCTCTCCTTGCTCTTTATATCCGAGGCTAACCGGCTAGTTCCCTCCTTTATCGAACCAGTATCTCCATGCTGCTCTTGTAAATCTGAAATTTTCCTATCAAGTTCTTGTTTGTCGCTGAGTAAACGTTTGATTATCGACTCTTCAGTCTTGAGCTTGGAATGTGTATCAAGGAAACATCA